>CANIMM010000024.1 GCA_947468255.1 Chitinophagaceae bacterium
TATTTTCTTCTATTTGTATCAGGCAATTGGCTTTGGCAAATGAACTAAGGCGGTAGCTTTCTTGCGCACCCAAGGGCAATACTTTATCACCATCATAATAACCTTTTAAAAAATGGGTAAGCCCCACCGGTTTGTTGATCGCGGAGGAAAGGGGTGCCGCTATTGTCTTTAATCCCTTGTATTGGTTGCCTAATTGGTGTAATGCTGGAAGCACATATTCGTACAAACAAGTTAGTACCGAAGATGGATTGCCCGGCAAACCAACAATTAATTTATTTTCTTTCTTACCAAAATACAACGGCTTGCCAGGTCGTTGTTTTATTCGGTGAAATAATTTTGTTACCCCACATTGAGCGGCAGCTTCCAATACAAAATCATAGTCACCCACACTGATGCCGCCGGTTAATAATATTACATCCGATTGCTCAATTGCTTCCTGAAGTGTTTTTTGTAAAACGGTAAGATTATCCTCCGCCCAAAATACTTTTATTTGATTGATATGAAGTTGTTGAAGTGCTGCAGTAATGGTAGCCGAATTAGATTCATATACTTGGCCATACTGCAATGGCTTGTCTGCTGGTTGCAATTCATTGCCGGTAACAATAATACTTACCACTGGTTTTTGAAAAACGGTAACTGCTGTAATGCCGATACCTGTTAAAAAACCAATTGCTCCGGGTGTTAATAGGGTCCCTGCTTTCAATGCCAATTGGCCCGCCTTTATATCAGTGCCCTTTGGTCTAACGTTAACCCCTAATTGTATATGTTGATCTTCTATTGTTAAAACGCCATTTACAACAGTAACTTTTTCCTGCATTACCACCGTATCCATTCCTTGGGGAACAGGGGCGCCTGTAAAAATCCGAACTGCTTTTTCGGAAGCGTACGTTTGGTTACTATTAGTTCCTGCAGCAATTTCTCCTTCAATTGATAACGTTCCATTGCTTTTCCAACCCTCGAAGCAAAATGCATAGCCATCCATTGAGGATTGATTGAATGGAGGAAAATCGATAGTGGAAAAAACATCTGCAGCCAATACAAGTCCTACTGCCTGCAGCAGGGGCAATTGAACCGGATGGAGTGGAATTACCTGTTCTTGAATTATTTTTTTTGCTTCGGTTACACTAATCATGATTGGGTAAAAAATTTATCCGCCAATGGTAATCATCGATCTGTTTTGAATTTCATCTGCATGCACCTGCTCAAAATCTGCCGTAAATTGGCCGCCTAATTCCTTTGCTTTACTGGTAACGCTTTTTTGTATCAGTGGCAAAATAGCTTCACCATTACGAAAAGCAGTCAATAGGTCGGTTTCTTCTTTCGAGAAAAGACAGTTCTTCATTTTACCATCCGCTGTTAGTCGCATCCTGTTGCAGCCACTGCAAAAAGGTGAGGTCATGGTGCTGATCACTGCAAAGGAACCTGCATGCCCTGGAACAGTATATTTTTTTGCAGTATCATGCAATTCATCATTGAGTCGAACTATGGAATATTTTGATTCCACCACTTCCAGTATTTGTTGCCAGGTAAACACCTTGTTGCTTGTCCACCGGTTTCCACTGAAAGGCATGAATTCAATAAATCGTACTTGTACAGGGGTATCTTTTGTCCACTCAATAAAATCGTTGATTTCTGTATCATTCATTCCTTTCATTACCACCACATTCACTTTTACCTGAAAGTCATTGCGGATAAGCAGCTGAATATTGTCGTATACCTGTTTGAACTGGTCGCGGCGGGTTAGGAGCATAAACCTATCGGCTTGCAAAGTATCGAGGCTGATATTGAGCGTTTTTATATTGGCCTGTTTCAATAGTTCTACATATTCCTGAATGCGCGTACCGTTCGTCGTTAGTGTAAGTGCTACCGGCAGTTTGGAAAGGGATAGAATTATTTTTCCGGCATCTTTTCTTACAAGAGGTTCGCCACCGGTTAGCCTTATTTTGTTTACGCCCTGTGCAACAAATATTTTGGCGATGGCTTCTATTTCATCCGGCTGCATTAGTCTGGAAGCAGGCGTAAATTCATACTCCTCTTCGGGCATACAGTAAAAGCAACGAAGGTTGCAGTTGTCCGTAAGCGATATTCTTAAATAAGTATGGTCACGACCAAATGAGTCTAGGATCATAGCATCAATCGATTTTAGTTAGTTTTTTATTGTAACCGTTCATTATTTTAAAATTGTTTTTGTTCTCAGCCAGCTGACTAAACTGGATACTACAGTTGCGACCGCTTCATCAGTAAATCATAATCCCCATTGGTATCGATGTCAAATTCTCCTAGTGGAAAATCGACCGATTCTACCCAATCGGGGTTTGCTTGCATCATTTTTTTTGCCCCAGTATCTCCTTTCAGTGATCGTAGGAGTGCAAATATAGTTGTATCAAATAAAGCAGGGGTTCCTAGGTTGCTATTGTACTTGCTGGCAATGATTGGCTTGCCGGTAAGCTGGTGTTTTTCAACTAAATCAGTCAGTAATGTTGAAGTTACAAATGGTTGATCACATACCATAATGATTACCCCATCGAGTGCAGGAGTGGTTTTAAGCAATGCTTCCATTCCGCAGCGGATTGAGGAGGCCATTCCTTCACTCCATCCTTCATTTATAACGGTGGTTAGCTTTTGGTTTTCCAATGATTCACTTAATAAATCGGAATTGGCTCCCAATACAGTTACAATGGATTCTATTTCAGTTGCAATGGCAATTTGTAAACTATGCTGCAGAAGGGTTTTGTCATTATAGGTCAACAATTGCTTAGGTTTTCCCAAACGTGAAGATGCACCCGCAGCAAGCAGAATGATGCCATAGGATCTTGGGATGCTATTTGTTGCTAAAGATGACATAGTAACTGATTACTCGAAGTTAGTCTTAGTTCTTTATATTTTTTAGGGAGCTTTGTAGATTTTGTCGCTTTAGCAATATCGGAAAGCAGATAGGATATACCATCACTTTCACTGAAAACGTTCAACAGGACTGACCCTTCAAGCTAAAATATTATATTATATATTGGCATGAATGTAATTTTGATAAAGATTCTGGTAAATTTATCATTCTAAGGGGGTATAAATGCGTATCTTAAATTTTGTAATCAATCAATTTCAAAATGACTACTTATAATTTGAATATTAATGGAAAAAATTTTTCCGTACAGGCTGATCCAAAAATGCCCTTGCTTTGGGCAATTCGCGACTTAGCAAATCTTACCGGAACAAAATATGGATGTGGTATTGCACAATGCGGTGCATGTACCGTTCATTTAAATGGAACTCCTGTCAGATCCTGTTCGGTTCCTGTTTCAGCGGTCGCTAATCAAAAAATCACCACCATTGAAGGACTATCTGAAGATAATACCCATGCCCTTCAGCAAGCATGGATAAAGGAGCAGGTGCCGCAATGTGGCTATTGCCAGAGTGGCCACCTGATGGCGGCTGCAGCTTTACTAAAACGTATCCCGCATCCAACGGATAAAGAAATTGACACTGCCATGCAGGGCCTTATTTGTCGATGTGGTACTTATCCTCGTATACGCAAGGCCATTAAAACGGCTGCTGAAATGATATCCAAGCCAGTAGCTGTAAACCAAAAATAGCAAGTTGCGTTTGTTGAAAAGCGCTCTTGTGAATCAATGTCTGTTGTCTTAAAAAAATAAATGAACTAAAATGAGTCTCACTAATAAAAATATTTCCCGCAGAAAGTTTGTTACGGTTTCCTCTTTGTCTTCAATGGCATTTACGATTGGTTTTTATTTCCCTGCCGCGTCTAAGGGTATTGGTGAAATTATAACCGCTCAAAATGCAGATGAAAAAGGCATTGAACTCTCTGCCTGGATTTCTATCGATGCGGCTGGCATTGTCACCTTGCTCAATCACCGTTCTGAAATGGGGCAGGGCTCTTTTCAAACAGTGCCGCAGATCATCGCAGAGGAATTGGAAGTGGATCTTGATAAGGTGAAAATTACATTTGCTCCAGGTAACAGCAAAAAATTTGGCAGCCAGATTACAGGAGGTAGTTCAACCGTACGCGGGTCATATAAAGCTTTGTTGCAGACTGGAGCTGCTGCACGCGAAATGTTAATCGCTGCGGCGGCCAAGAACTGGAATGTTGCTCCAACTGAATGTTATGCAGCATTGGGAATGGTAATTCATCGCTCTTCTGGAAAAAAATTAGGGTATGGGACATTGGTAGCAGCAGCAGCAAAAATGCCAATTCCAAAACAAGTGGTTTTAAAGGAAAGAAAAGATTATAAATTGATTGGAAATCCATTGCAAAGGCAGGATATACCACTAAAAACCAATGGAAAGGCAATATTCGGATTGGATAAAAAAATTCCGGGCATGCTCTATGCGGTAGTGGAAAGAAATCCAAGGTTTCAAGGAAAGATAAAAAGTTTGGATGATTCCGCAGCAAAAGCAATGCCGGGTGTGAAGCAGGTTGTAAAAGTAGCCATGCCTGTATTTGGTTTTACACGTGAAGGAGTGGCGGTAGTTGCCGATTCGCTTTGGACCGCAATGCAAGCGAGAAAATTATTGAAAATTGAGTGGGATGATGAAGGGTTTGAACACCTTAGTACTGAAAAATTATATGGTAGAATGCGGGAGGATTTAAACAAACCGGGTCTTACGCAACGCAAGGGTGGAAACTTTGATGCACATTTTCAAAACTCGGCTAACCAATTAGATCTGGTGTATGAGACTCCTTATGAATCTCACAGCTGTATGGAACCATTGAATTGCATTGCCCATGTGCAAGGTGATCATTGCGAAGTGTGGGGACCAATACAGGGACCCGATTGGGTGCAATCGGATATTAGCCAGCGGCTAAAAATACCGATCGAAAATGTTACCGTCAACATGACTTTTTTGGGTGGCGGATTTGGTCGAAAGGCTTTTACGGATTATACATTTGAAGCCGTTTTGATTTCAAAAGAAATGAAGGCACCAGTGCAGGTGGTTTGGACAAGAGAGGATGATATGACGCAGGGTCCTTTCAGACCAGGCGCAGTGTATGGATGTAAGGGAAGTATTCAGAACGGAGCCATTGAATCATTCCAGGTAAAAATGGCTGCTCAAAATATGGACCAGCAAGCTGCAGGGGCTGATAAAACAAAATTTAATGGCAGCACTTCTGAAGGGTTTGCTGAAGCTTACTTTAAATCAATTCCAAATTATCGTTTTGCAGATATACCTACTGAATCGCCGATTCCTGTGATGTGGTGGCGCTCGGTATATTCATCTACCAATGGATTTGCTTTTGAAAGTTTTATCGATGAAATGGCGCACGCTGCCAAAAAGGATCCGCTTGATTTTAGAAGGAGCCATCTTGCTGGCAAACGATATCAGGTGGTGCTGGATCAACTGGAAAAAATGACCAACTGGAAAAACCGTTCCAAAAATGATGGATGGGGTATCGCTATTACAGAGTGTTTTAAAACCATTGTAGGAGAAGCGGTAAAGGTTTCCAAAAATGCAGAAGGAAAAATGGTTATTGATAAAGTGATCGCCGTGATGGATTGCGGATGGTATGTAAATCCGGATATTATACAGGCACAGATTGAGGGAAGTATTGTAATGGCGCTAGGAGCTGCAACCGTTCATGAAACACATTTTGAGGATGGTAAAGCAGTAGAGAAAAACTTCAATACTTATCCAATGCCTCGAATCAATGAAATTCCTGCGATTGAGGTTCATATCATCGATAATCAAGAGAATGCAGGTGGCGTGGGTGAACCAGCGCTACCTGCATTTGCTCCAGCATTGTGTAATGCCATCTTTAATTTAACGGGAAAGCGTATTCGAAAATTGCCTTTTAAGCTATCTGAGGTATAGCAATAGGAGTGAAAAGAGAAGGTAGATAAAAAATGAAATGGGGTAAATTTTCTTGAATCTGGAATTTACCCCATTCTTATTTGCGCTCTGCTTTTACATGTTCAGGTGTTATCAGGGGTTGCTTATTTCCCCAGCTATTGGATACAAAATTTAATACATCCGAAATTTCCCGATCTGTCAGGTGATTTAATGCAGGCATTACAGCATTATACACCTCGTCGTTGATAGTAACTTCACCTTCCAACCCTTTTAGTACGACACCGATAATCTTTTTTTGATTTTTTAACCAATTGGATAGGGCCAATGGCGGAAATGCACCTCCTAGTCCCTCGCCTGTAGGCATATGGCAACTGGAGCAATTGGTTGAATACAAAGACTCACCTCTTTTCATACTTTGTTGTAAAGTATTTTCCTGCGCAGATGCCATTCTATAAGCTCCCGTGAAAAGAAGCACCAGCAAAAAAGTTTTGTTTATCATATCGGTTTAAAATAGGTAGTAGAATTGAATTATAAGAAAAATCATTTTAACAAGTGCGAAGATAAGTAATCGGTAAATAGGATTGTATTGGTAACAATGAATTGTCCTAATAAAATTTTCATAAAGGGCAATATTTTTGTTGCCATTTATTTGTTTGTTAAAAAAGCATGGATAGATTGTTTAATACTGTGATGTTTTTTTAATAATGTGGAAGCATCTTCAATGGAAATGCCTAATTCCTGCATCAAAATACCGGTGGCCCTATTCCATAATTTTTTATTGGAAAGCTGCATCTCCATCATCTTATTTCCCTTCACTTTGCCTAGTTGAATCATGAGGGAAGTAGAAATCATGTTGAGTGTCATTTTTTGTGCGGTACCTGCTTTCATCCGGGTGCTTCCAGTAACAAATTCTGGCCCGGTTAAAAGTTCAATGGGGTAGTCTGCCTCCTTGGCAATACTGCTGTGCTGATTGCAAACAATGCATCCGGTAGCAATTCCTTTTTGTTTGGCAATGGCAATACCTCCCAGTACATAAGGTGTTTCGCCAGAGGCTGCAATGCCGATTAAAAAATCTTGGGTATTGATGTTGAATTTACTGAGGTCTATCCAAGCCTGGCTGGTATCATCCTCTGCGAATTCAACTGCTTTTCTGATCGCCTGATCTCCACCTGCAATGATGCCGATTACCATCCCTTCATCTACTCCATAGGTAGGCGGAATTTCAGAAGCGTCCAACACACCCAAACGGCCACTGGTACCAGCTCCTATATAAAAAAGTCGCCCACCTCCCTGCATTTTTGTAAGTGCAGCAGTAATCAATTGTTCGATATGTGGCAAAACGGATTTCACTACCTGCGCAATGATTGCATCCTCCTTATTTATATCCGTAATCAACTCTAGCACCGATTTCTTTTCCAAATCATCGTAATGAGAAGGCGATTCCGTGTTTATTAATTGATTCATGCTTTTAAAAATTTGCTTTAAATAGGTCGATTTTTAATTCGGAAAACTTATTTTCCCCATGCTAACAAATGGTCTATCGCTGCTTCCATTCCCTATTTTTATCGCAGCTCCAGCAACGGTTTCATTTGCTAGTACGGCAAAAAGTACGGCCTCTTTTGCATCAGGATGGATTCCTAAAATTGCTGTATTTGATAAACGATAGCCGGGCAGTTGTTCCTGAATATTTTTCATCAACAAAGGGTTGTGTATTCCGCCCCCACTTGAATAGACAACAGTATCTTGCCATCCTTCGGTACAAGCTTTGATGGCCAACACAATTGTATCTGCTGAAAACCGGTTAAGAGTAGCCATCATGTCCTCATGCGAAATAGAAGCAATGCCTGCTTCTATTGTAGCCTTGTCAAGGTAGGCAAGGTTAAACAATTCCGGACCGGTTGATTTAGGAAAGCCGGTATTGAAAAATTCATTTTTTTTCAAACCTGCCAGAAGGAGTTCATTGACTTGCCCCTTATTGGCTAATGCAGATTGATCATCATAATATTTTCCTGTAAAATGATGTTGCATGTAAGCATCCATCAGTGTGTTTCCAGGGCCAGTATCTGTGCTTATTACTTCGCTTCCATCCAAATTTCCAGGAAGCCTAGTAAAGTTGGCAATACCGCCAATATTTAATAGGATCCGGTTCTCCCCTTTTTTGCTAAACAATAGGTAGTCGCCGTAAAGCGCTAGGGGAGCACCTTCACCTCCTGCGGCAATATGTTTTTGTCGGAAATCGCTGATAGTGATAATGCCTGTTTTTAACGCCAGATGATCCCCGTCGCCAATTTGTAAAGTAGCATTTGAAAAATCAGCTAGCCCATGGAAGCGCTTTGGTGCATGATAGATCGTTTGCCCATGACTAGCAATTAGGTCGATGGAAGCTGCATCCACTTTCCATTTTTTTAAACAGCCTTTGATTATACTGGCATGTTGTTCGGCTACCCATCCATTGAGCAAGCAAAGCTTTTGCAGATCGACTTCCCGTTTTGAAAAAATTGATTGTATTTCCTTCCGATAAGCTGCTTGGTAAGCTACCGTTTCAAAATGCAGAATGTCAACTTTGGTATCCATTCCAGATCCATGGCAAACACAGAGAACCACATCCAGTCCATCTACAGATGTACCACTCATTAATCCTATCAACCTTCTCTGGAGCTGATTACTCAGTTGGTATAGTCGGTTAATATTCGGATTCATTGTTGCAGCTAATTGATTTGATTGTGTAAAAATATGCAGAAATCCCCTGCAAATTCAAGCCCTTTGCATTTTAATGAGGGACATGCAATATTGAATAACCGGCATTAGCATTCAATTGCCCCGAAAAAAAACCAACGATTTTTTATTTGTGGAATTTCTTCTACAAAGATTTGGCTGATTATTGCTACTTTATTGGACTCTATAATATGAATATTGTATAAAATTACCAAACACCTCATTTACCAATTAACTATAATTCCCATTTGGGTTAGCTGCTTTTGGTTTGCATAGTGAGAAATAAAACAAATAGGACCACCTTTTGAAGCTTGGTCTTGTTTACCCATAGGTAGCACCGAACGCATTTTTTTATTTTTGTTTACAATACAAAGAATTGCTGCACGTTATTATTAAGACGGCGGTATCTAAGATCAATGAACAACCAGTAGCTATTTTTTCCGACCGGGTATTTTGTTTAAAATCATTCCACTTGTAAGGAAAATAAATGCCAGCCAATGAAAATAGAGAATATCATAGAAGACATTAAAAATGACCTGCAAGAGCTAAAAGAAAAACTGGAGCAACAGTTTAGGGTAAATCACCCTTTACTTGATTTTTCTATTGTTTTACCCGGTTTGGATGATCTGTCAGCGGTAAAGACAGTGGCTTTGTTGATAGTAGAAGCGGATGCCGTCCATTATTTGAGCGTACAAATCCACACCCATAATGGAAACAGGGTATTTGAAATTGCATCGAAAAAAATAATGGATGACCAGCTTATACTTTCTCATTGTCAGCATCCTTATCAAGCAGTGTTCGTTTTATTATTACGTGATATTATTAAAAGAAAAAAGAAAATAATCAAATCAGGTAAATGGCAAGCCTGAGTAAGTATTTATGCCTCCGCATGACAGTTTGCAGTCAATTTCAAAGGTTTAACCGGCTACAGTGTAAATAAATTTATTTTTTATGCAATTAATTGTGCAGGATGATCGGTAACCTTCTGATATTTGCAGTAAAATAAAGCAGATTGGAAATAGCTGGTTATATCGCCTCGCTGATTATTGGAATTTCGCTTGGATTGATAGGGGGAGGAGGCTCCATCTTGACGGTTCCGGTAATGGTATACCTATTTGGTGTTCAGCCTTTGCTGGCAACTTCCTATTCCTTATTCGTAGTAGGGGTTACTAGTCTTTTTGGAGCGGCTACTAATTATAGAAAAGGGTTGGTGAATGTAAAAACGGCGCTATTGTTTGGGGTTTCATCTATCATCACTGTATTCTTTACAAGAAAGTTGCTTATTCCGGCCATCAAAGGGATCACTGTAACTGTTGCTGGCTTTACCATCACAGAGCCGATGTTTACGATGTTGCTTTTTTCCTTGCTTATGATAATGGCTGCATTTTCTATGATTGTAACCAAACGAAAGTCAACCGAAGAAAATACTTCTCCCAAAAAAAATAACTTCTCCCGCCTTTTTCTCTACGGCATTGCCATTGGGTTTATAACCGGATTACTGGGTGCAGGCGGGGGCTTCTTGCTCATACCAACATTGGTAGTGGTATTGGGACTGCCCATGAAAGAAGCAGTGGGTACATCCTTGCTGATCATTGCATTGAATTCTTTGATTGGATTTACAGGGGATCTCGGGCATTTTTTGATTGAATGGCAATTATTACTGAGGGTGACAATTATTGCCATTGCAGGGATTTTGATAGGCAGCCAATTATCAAAAAAAATGGAAGGCGAAAGTTTAAAGAAAGGTTTTGGATGGTTTGTATTGATAATGGGAATCTATATCATTACAAAGGAAACGTTTTTGCGCTGATAGCTATTTTTAGAAATGCTGCAATTAATTTTTCGGCAATTTTGCAAAATGCTTTCCTTAACTTGTAACTTACCGATCAACTAAGCAATAAATAATTAATTGTATGATGGAATTTTTAAGACAACCCTGGACCTGGTATGCGGCAGGTATTATCATTGGTTTAATCGTGCCCGCATTGTTGATTTTGGGCAACAAGCATTTTGGAATATCATCCAATATGCGCCATATCTGCGCCGCCTGTTTTCCGGCAAATATCCCCTACTTTAAATACAATTGGAAAAAGGAAATATGGAATTTCTTTTTTGTAGCTGGGGTGATGATAGGGGCGATGATAGCCGCAAAATTATTAACAAATGATTTGCCGATAGTAGTCAACCAACATCTTTCTAGTGAATTGGCTGGCTATGGCATAACCGATTTTAGTGGATCGGTGCCAAAGCAACTTTTTTCTTTTGAAAGTTTATTTACTTTGCGTGGATTAATCATGATGGTTGCCGGTGGTTTTTTGGTGGGATTTGGCACCCGTTATGCAGGGGGCTGTACCAGCGGACATTCTATTATGGGCTTAAGTAATTTGCAATTCCCTTCCTTCATTGCAACTTGTTGTTTCATGGCAGGCGGATTCATTATGGCGAACCTTATTTTACCCTTCATCCTGCGTTTGTAATTCAAGCAGTTTAAAAACATTTTAGTATGTCTCAAGAAAAAATAATTCCTGAAATAAGCAAAAGAGCGCCCTTGGTTAATTTAGTGAACGATGATATGGATTTTGAAATCCGATCACAAGATGCGATGTGCATCAACGATTCACAACAGCAACACCCTTGGTGGTATAATTTTAAATACTTGTTTATCGGAATCCTATTTGGAGTTGTTTTTGTAAAAGCGGAGATCATATCCTGGTTCAGAATCCAGGAAATGTTTCGTTTGCAAAGCTTTCATATGTTTGGGGTAATTGGCACCGCTGTGGTGGTGGGGATGATCTCCGTTTGGCTGATAAAAAAGTTTTCCATTAAAACAATTCATGGCGAAGCCATTGCTTTTTATCCTAAAAAATTCAATAAGGGACAGGTTTACGGTGGATTGCTTTTTGGCATGGGTTGGGCATTAACCGGCGCATGCCCCGGTCCTTTATTTGCTCAAATAGGAACTGGTGCATTGGTAGTATTGGTGGTATTGGCAAGTGCCGTAGCAGGCACCTGGGTGTACGGCTATTTTAGAGAAAGATTGCCTCATTAAGACAAGAAGAAAACAACACCACCTCGTTAACGACTGGAGCATTATTCCCATTCATGCGCAATTGTATTATTGATTAATGGCTTGCAATACCTCACTGCTCATTGGTTCTACAGAAGAGGCAAAAAAGTGTGTTAGTCGCCCTTGCTCGTCTATCAGGTATTTACAAAAATTCCAGGAAGGAGCCTGTTCGTTCCATCCGTTTTTTTCTTTGTGCGAGAGCCATTTAAAAATTTCATTCTGATCAGTCCCAACGATTACCTTAGTTTTTTTAAAAAGTGGAAAACTAACACCGTAATTCAATTTACAAAATGCGGCAATGGCAAGATCGGTTCCCTTTTCCTGCCCCTTAAAATCATTTGCTGGAAACCCCAGTATTACCAATTTATCTCGGTGTTGTTGGTATAGCATTTCTAACTGCTCGTACTGGCCGGTATAGCCACAATCGGAGGCGGTATTGACTAGTAATATCTTTTTTCCTTTGTATTGATTTAAGTTGAATGTACTGCCATCATTCAATACAGCAGGTAAATTATAGAATGGTTCTGAAGGGGTAACCTCTTTTTTTGAGATGGACTTTGAATTAACGCCGGTTAGTTTGGTAAACCACATCATGGCTGGGTAGGCTGCTTTTAATATCTTTTGGCGGGTGGTCATATTATTTGAATTTTTATTTGCTTTGAAAATGTGTACGGAACAACCCAGCAGTAAGAGTAAAAAAAACACACTGGTCCATTTCAGCCAAGGCTGTTTGTTTTTTAAAAGCATGGGTTAACTATTTTATGATCCATTTAAATAATTTTAATTTCCCTTTGAAAGGGGGGTATTTTACTGCTGGATCAAGCCAGGTAGGTGTTTTCATGACTGCTTTTTGGTGGCTGAATGTTTCGAATGAAAACTTTCCATGGTACTTTCCACTGCCACTCAATCCGCGTCCTCCAAAGGGCAACTGGTGGTTGGTTAAATGAAGGGCTGCATTGTTTACACAACCGCCACCAAATGGAATTTCATCCATCCATGCGGCTTCTTTTTTACTATCGGATGTAAAGACGTAGAATGCCAGGGGGTTTTTATGTTGTGCAATGATGGCTTTAGCTTCGGCTCGGTTGGAAAAACTGAGGATAGGCAATATCGGTCCAAATATTTCTTCATTCATTATAGGAGATGTGAGCGATACCTGATCCATTATGGTTGGCTCAATATACAATTGCTCGCGAATGGTATTTCCTCCAATTAAAATATTTCCTTGCTTCAAGTAGGCAGCAAGGCGGTCAAATTGCTGTTGATTGATAATCCGCCCATAATCATAGCTTAGGGAAGCATCTGATCCAAAAAACTTTTTCATCGAATGCTTAAATGCAAGGATCAGTTTTTCTTTTACAGATTCATGCACCAGTAAATAATCGGGGGCAACGCACATCTGTCCTGCATTGGAAAATTTGGTCATTGCAATGCGATTAGCCGTTACCGTTATATCGGCATCCGCCTCTACGACGCAGGGACTTTTACCGCCCAATTCAAGCGTTACCGGCACAAGGTTTGCAGCGGCCATTTGATAAATTATTTTTCCAACAGCAGTACTGCCAGTATAAAATACATGGTCAAATACGAACTCGTTCATCATTGACGGAATTACTACAGCACCTTCTCCCTCGATAAATTGTACATATTGTTTTTCGAACGTAGCGTCAATTATTTTTTTCATTACAGCCGCCGTTGCGGGTGCAAATTCGGATGGTTTAAGTACCACACAATTACCTGCTGCGATGGCTCCTGCTAGTGGGGTAAACAACAATTGCAATGGGTAGTTCCATGGGCTTATGATTAACACTACCCCTAGTGGTTCGGTCATCACATAACTTTTTGAGGGCAGGTTGAGCAGATTGGTGCCAACCCTTTTCGGCTTCATCCATTTGTCAATATGCTGAATGGCATTGCTGATTTCAGATAGTAAAAAGCCAGTCTCTGTTACCCAGCTTTCTTCGGGGCTTTTTTTCAGATCAGTGTACAAGGCTTCCTGTAGTTGGGAGGCATTTTCAATAACAGCTTGCTTTAGCCGGGTAAGTTGCGTTTTTCTGAATTCAACAGATTTTGTATCCCCTGTTTCAAAATAGGCACGCATGGATAATAAATGATTCATATCTGCCATAATACTAAATTTGTAGCAAGTTAGTAAAATGAATTTGTATGACAGATGAGCAATATATGCGACTGGCTTTGCAGGAGGCGCAAAGAGCTTTTTCAGAAGGGGAAGTGCCGGTAGGTGCCATCATTGTAATGAATGACCGGGTAATTGCGAAGGGGTACAATCAGGTAGAAAAGTTAACCGATAGTACCGCCCATGCTGAAATCATTGCATTAACAGCCGCCTTTAATTTTTTAGGCAGCAAGTATTTACCGGAAGCGGTGTTATATGTCACGCTACAACCTTGCCTGATGTGCAGCGGAGCCCTTTACTGGAGTAAGATAGGTCGCATTGTGTATGGGGCAGAGGATGAGAAAAATGGCTATAAAAGAGTTGCAGGCGACTGTTCTCCCTTTCACCCAAAGACGGAGCTGCTGGGAGGTGTATTGGCCGAAGAATCTGCACAGTTGATGAAAGATTTTTTTAAAGCACTTCGTTGAGCCAATGCCGTTAGCAGTTTTTTTCAGTATTTTATACCCATTCTCGTAAAAATGAATTGGCTTTGAATTTGACAACTAGGCAGATCCTTATTAAATTTGCATCATTATTTATTCATATTCAACTAAAAAATAATTATTACTATGGCATTTACATTACCGGCACTTCCTTTTGCACATGACGCATTAGAGCCACATATTGACACACTGACCATGCAAATTCACCATGGTAAGCACCACCAAGCGTATGTAGACAACCTGAATAAGGCAATTGCTGGCACTCCAAACGAAGGTAAAAGCATAGAAGAACTGGTAGCTGTGGCAGGAACCATTAGTCCCGCGGTGCGCAACAATGGTGGCGGTCATTGGAATCATAGTTTCTTTTGGGAAAGCCTTGTTCCCCATGCAGTGGGTACTCCTTCCGGAGAATTAGCGGCAGCCATTACTGCAGCATTTGGATCATTTGACGCATTTAAGGAAAAATTCGCAGCAGCGGGCTTAACCAGATTCGGCAGTGGCTGGGCATGGTTAATCGTAAAAGACGGAAAACTAGAGATTTCTTCAACCCCCAATCAAGACAATCCATTGATGGATGTTGCTGATGTAAAAGGAACCCCTATTTTGGGATGCGATGTTTGGGAACATGCATATTACCTGAAATACCAGAACAGGCGTGCAGATTATTTAGCTGCCTTTTGGAGTGTAGTAAATTGGACTAAAATTGCGGAACGCTTTTCGATAGCCGTAAAGTAATTAAAATGATATAGCCATCTAGGGCAACAAAAAAGCTGCAATTCAAATTGCAGCTTTTTTGTTGCCCATTCACCATTCACCATTCACCAATACCCTCTTTTAAATTCATTGCCTTCGCCTCCACAGCCGGCGGGCTGCGTAACTGCAACGCCGCTGCTTTTGCTTCTTTTTGAAAATTTGCTGCGCCATTTTCAAAATACCGACTCCGTCGGTACCGAACCAAAAGAGGCGGCTTATGCAATTACTGGTGAAAATGCGGACAATGGTTCAAGGACCCTTATCAATATTCAGCTTTCCGATTTTGGGAGAATAATTGATAATAGCGAAGTGATTTTGATTATTCACCATTCACCATTCACCATTCACCATTGCCCATTCACCATTCACCTCAAGGCACCGGGTCATGTCCATGACTCCCCCAGGGATTACAGCGGGCGATGCGTTTTGCTGTGAGCCATAGGCCTTTAAAGGGCCCATATTTCCGTAGGGCTTCAATTCCGTATTGTGAGCAGGTGGGTGTATACCTGCATTGGTTGCCCAGCCATGGCGAAATGATTAGCTGGTATAATTTTATTAGGGCTATGAATGGAAGGCTGAGGATAGCTCCTGCTTGCTGCAAAAGGGAGGGACTATTTTTTTTCATCGACTAGTTTCAATAATCGGGTGATCACAAGCGCTGTTTTTTCGAATACCAATTTGTATGCTGGCAGTTCTTTACCTGTATAAATGAGAAAAAGTTGTAGGGATTGGCTGACAAGTAGTGGAGACAATTGCAGCTCATTTTTTTGAAGGCGCCAGGCTTCCCGCATCAGGCGCTTAACCCGGTTTCTGTCGACTGCTTTTTTAAAATTTCGACTACTCACTGCAAAGCCTACTTGTAAATTCATTGGATGAGTAGCAGGAGTTACAGCAGGGGATAGGGTGTATAAAATTCTGAGTGGGGAAATGGAGAACGAATTTCCTTTTGCAAACAGGTGTTCAATCGCCTTACGGCTCTTCAGCCGATCATTTTTGCCCAACGTGTATCGTACTTTTATCTCCAATGATACCAAATTAAAACAGCCCTCCAAAGGAGAGCTGTTAATATTTTTCGCCCTTTTGGGGTTATTTCGATTTTATTTTTTACCGAAGCGTTCATCAGAAACGGTCAATTTTACACGACCCTTTTTGCGACGGCTAGCTAATACCTTGCGGCCATTAGCAGTTTGCATACGCTGACGAAATCCATGTACGTGTTTTCTTCTGCGTACATGCGGTTGGTAAGTTCTTTTTTTGCCTGGCATTGAGTTAAGTTTTTCCTTTTACAAAAATTATTTACTAAAGCATTTTAATCTACATTCATCAGGGCACCATCCCTGCTGCTTGTGAAAGGACGGCGAAGGTAATAAAAAATTATGAATTAAGGAATCTGAATACAAATTAAAGTTCTAAATGGGTAGAGATTACAGGTTTTCCATAAAAAATGGCCCCGTGCTGGTCAAAATCCTCCACTGAATCGGTGGTATAAAAGCTGACCCGCCCCTTTTTAGTGCAATTTTCTGAAAACTTTGGATGTCTTTCCAAATAATCTCCCAAACTATTAGCAACAATTTCCCCCTGCGACAAAAGGGTGGTTCCTACTGGAACATATTGTTGAAGTTTTTCAAGCAATAGGGGGTAGTGGGTGCAGGCCAACAAAATGGTATCAATACTAGGCGACTGCTCCAACAGTTGCTGAATATTTTTTTTGATAAAATAATCTGCTCCCGGTGAAAGGTGTTCGTTGTTTTCAATCAGGGGAACCCACATGGGGCAGTCTTGCTGGAAAACAGCAACGTCGGGAAAAAATTTTGCAATTTCAATGGGGTAAGCCTTGGATTGTACAGTACCCTGCGTTCCCAATATTCCCACATGATTGGTCTTAGTATAGTTTCCAATAACCTCTGTGGTAGGCCTTATTACGCCCAATATTCTTTTGTCAGCCCCCATCTGCGGTAGGTCATTTTGCTGAATGGTACGCAGTGCTTTTGCAGAAGCGGTATTGCATGCAAGGATTACCAATGGACAGCCCATTGAAAAAAACCATTCCACACATTGCAGCGTGTATTGATATACCGTTTCAAAGCTACGGGGTCCGTAAGGTGCGCGGGCATTGTCCCCCAGATAGATATAATCATACTGCGGAAGCTTTTGGGTGATTTCCTTTAATACGGTGAGGCCACCATATCCACTATCAAATACGCCAATGGGTCCATTGCTCATAGCTCAAAAATACAAAAGCCATCCCGTTAATGGCGATGGCTTTTGTAAAATATTATAAAAGTAATATGATTTATTTTCCAGCAGCTGGTTTAACAGCAGGACCTGCTGGTTTAGCAACAGGTTCTTTAATACCCATTTTCTTTTTTACCAATGGTAAAAGATCATCGGCTGGTGGAGTTACTAAAAGACTTCCAGCTTCAAGAACGTAAGCATATCCAGCTTCTTTAGCCACTAGCTTAACGTTTTCAACAGCTTTCTTTTGAATAGGACCCAACAGAGCTGATTTTTTTTCTTCCAGCATTTGCTGCATGGTTTGTTGCCATCCCTGTACTTTTTGATACAAAGCAATCATGTCATTTCTTTTTAACTCTTTGGTCGCTTTATTCATAGAAGCAGAATCTTTAGCAAAAAGGCTGTCCAATTCGTTTAGTTCTTTGTAGTAAGTGGCTCCTTGTTGTTGAAGTGCAGCCTGGTATTCCTGCAACTCTGCGCTGGCTTTTTCGGCTTCTGGCATGGATCCAATTAATTCATCAAAGCTGATATAGCCGATTTTTTGAGTTTGTGAAACTGCCGTACCCGGTAGGCCAAAAATTGAAATACCAAATACAAGTGCTACGATTAGATTTTTCATTGTTCTTTTGATTGTTTATTTGTTTATAGTTTGTTTTAGGAGCCAAATGGCTGCATATGAATCTTTGATTGTGATTTATTTAACACTTAAAAATTTCAACACCTCATCACTTTTGTCAAGTTTTGGGTCGGCAAATATAACGGTAATTCCTTCACTTTTGTCCAAAATAAAATCATAAGATCGTTCTATCGCCAATTTCTGGATTGCAACATACACCCTGTCTTGAATGGGTTTTATTAGCTCCTGTCTTTTTTTGAACAAATCTCCTTCAAAACCAAAGTGTTTTTTTTGAAGATCTCTTACTTCTTTTTCCCGATTGTAAAGCTCATCTTCTCGCTTTTTTTTGAGCTCGTTGCTCAGCATAACTTGCTCAGCATCATAGTCTTTGTACATTTTATCGAGTTCTGCCTGTTTTTTTTCAATTTCCTGCTGCCACTGACTGCTAAACTGATCCAACTTGCTTTGAGATTCTTTATAATCCCCCAATTTTTCAAGAATATATTTGGAATCGATGACTGCATACCGCTGGGCATGTGACAATACGGAAACGAGCAAAAAGAGGGGTACAATAAATAATTTTTTATGCATCTTGCTATTTTTACAAATCAGTCAATCTTTATTCTGGCTCCTGGCCTAGCATAAAGGTGAATTTAAAGGCGCCTTTCATAGGTTCGCCTTCTTTTATCCTGTCAAATCCTAAGCCATAGTCAAATCCAAGTAACCCAAACATAGGCAAAAAGAAGCGCATTCCTATACCTGCCGACCGGCGTAACTTAAATGGGTTGAAATCATTGAATTTATACCAGCCATTGGCTGCTTCAAAAAAGCCCAGTCCGTAAATCGTGCTACTAGGATTGGTACTGAAAGGATAGCGTAATTCAAGAACGTACTTATTGAATATGGTAAAAAATTCTGTAGGTGTTCCATTGTCAGGGTTCACCTTAGGATCACTAGAGGAATAAATTGGATAACCTCTTTGCGCAATGATATCTTTTCCCAATAGGGCATAAGTGTTATTTAGACCAGCATCTCCCAGCTGAAACCTTTCAAAAGGAGAAACTGCAAGGTCTTTACTATATCGGCCTATAAATCCATACTTTGCAGCTGCCTTAATGATGAATTGCTTGTTTTTTTCTGAACCACGGGCTAGTCCGATGGGAACATAGAATTCTGCATTAAAACGCCATTTGTGAAATTCAGGAAATTTATATGGATTTTGTCCAGGCTTCATCATTCCAAGTGCTGAATAGGGCAGCGTGAATTGACCACTTAGCAAAAAGTTAGATCCCCCTGTTGGAAAAATTGGACTTCCCTGCGTTGAATTTCTAGCGAGCGCTAGTTTTAAACTAATGTTAGTGGAATTGCCAGTACTAATACCCTTGAAAATATTAGGATAATTCAATAATTTATACTGCTGAACAGTGAAAGAATACATCATTGAAAAATAATCATCCGGCCATTTCAATTGCTTGCCTAGTGAAACACTCGCACCAATGATTTTTATAAAGGAGGTGTCGCCACAAGTCATGCAATACTGACCATACATATTATAGGTATTGGACTGCTTGGTATTGTAGAGGCTTACTGAAAAAGAGTTCCTTTTTTTACCGCCTAACCATGGCTCTGTAAAAGAGAAATTGTACGTTCTGTAGGCCCTGCCATTGGACTGAATCCTAGCACTCAGTTTTTGTCCGCTACCGGAAGGTAATGGGTCCCAGGTTTTTTTATTGAAAATATTATTGATCGAAAAGTTGTTAAAAGTGATACCCAGCGTACCTGTCAAGCCAATATACCCACCGAAACCTGCAGATAACTCAAGCTGATCACTTGATTTTTCCTCTACCTGCCAAGTGATGTCTACTGTACCATCATCGGAATTGGGTACCACATTCGGTGTTGTTTTTTCAGGGTTAAAAAAGCCCAATTGCCCAAGTTCCCTTTGCGTACGTATTAAATCTGCCCGACTAAATTTTTCACCGGGGACGGTTCTTAATTCTCTTCGGACAACAAAATCCTTTGTTTTTTCATTGCCACTTATTTCTATTTTGCCTATCGTTGCCTGCGGACCTTCCTGCATCCGAATTTCAAAGTCGATGGTGTCTTTGTAAACAGCAGTTTCTACCGGATCTATTCTAAAGAAAAGGTACCCGTCATCCATGTACAAACTTTGCACATCACCCCCTTCAGAATTAGGTGTTTTCCCTAAGCGTTTATTTAAAACCTCTAAGTTATAGGTATCACCTTTTTTAATTCCGAGTAATACATTCAATACGGAATCCGAATATTTTGTCTGTCCTCTCCAGGTAATATTGCCAAAAAAATACTTTTTCCCTTCATTCACTTTCAAATGCAGGTCAATATTGCCTTTGGCAGTATTAATAGCAGTATCGGCTACAATTATAGCATCTCTAAAACCCTGGGAATTATAATAATCCAATACACTTATCTTGTCTTCATCGTATTTTTTTGGATTAAATTTCGAGGAAGTGAATAATTTAAAACGGAAATAAGGATCAATAAAATCTTTTGTTTTGGTAATAGACAGGTAGTCCATATCCCGAATATATTTTTTAAAGCTAGGCCGAGTACTAGTATCTCCATAAGGACTTGTCTCTGCTGTTGGGAAAAGAGTCATTCTAGATAACTCTTTGGTCCCTTTCATTTGTTTTTTCAGTTTTGCGTCAGTGATATTATCATTGTTGGCAAAATTGATGGTATTTACTTTTACCTTATTGCCCTTGGTAATATTAAAAACCAGCGTAACTGCATTGAGCATTGAAGGGGAGGGTTGTTCTTTTACTTCCACTTTTACATTTCGGAACCCTTTATCGGAAAAGAATTTTTGAATAACATCAATGGCACTGAGTTTCATGTTATCTGTCACTACCCTATCTTTCGACAAGCCCACTTTTGTTTCCAAGTCATCTTTTTCACCTTTTTTGATTCCGGTAAATTTGAAATCTGATAACCTAGGCCGCTCTGTAATTGCCATCTCAATATAAAGATCGTTGCCCTCTAATTTGGTTAAAAAGACCTGCACATCCACTACCAAGTTCTGCTTCCATAATTTATTAATGGCTTTGCTGAATATATCGGTTCCGGGTATGGTAAGTTTATCTCCAATTGCTAGGCCAGATATTGAAATGATTAAATTTTGGTCAAATGCCTTGGCTCCAGTCACGGTTATTCCGGCTAAATTGTACTGTTTGGGTGTTTTTGTATCAAAAATTTCCAATAATCTGGGATCAACGGAAACAGCTGGCAGGGTGTCATTTTGGCCAAATGCCCATTGAGTACTCAAAACTGCGACAATAATCAATAAATAATTCTGGTAATTCCTCGGCATTAATTTTTTTTTACGATGGGCAATATACTTGCAATATTGAAAACTATTTGTTAAACCATAATATTAA
>CANIMM010000025.1 GCA_947468255.1 Chitinophagaceae bacterium
TGAATTTATTTTTCAGTTACCAACCAGTCTCATTAAAACCATTGGCTTTAAATAAAGATTCTGTTTTACACTTGGGCCTAAGAAATTTTTTAAAAGTTGGATATGGTAATCTTTCTTCACCTTTTGCAAGTACCAGTTTTAGTTTGGGTGATGGTATTAAAAGTTTAGTCAATTTATCTGCCAATTATATTGCTTTAAAAGGCGCAATTGAAAATCAGAATTATGCACAATTAAATGCAAAAATCAGTGGAAGTTATTTCACTAATACCGATGAAATCTTTGGAAGTTTAGGATTTAATCAGCAAGATTATCATTTTTATGGATACGACCATTCATTAGTAAGTTTCAGTGAGCAGGATGTTTTGCAGCATTTTGATAACTTTCAAGGGTTGGTAGGTTTTAGAAACAAAGTTTCCAATGATTTGGGAATAACATATTCTCCCTTGGTTGATTTTAATGTTTTCAATAATTTACATAAATTAGGTGAAAATTCCATCCGAATTGATGTTCCCGTTGAAAAGTCATTGGATGACCTGTTTTCGGTTAAGCTTTCAGTTAAAGCTGATATTAATTCCTATACTTCAAAAAATAGTATCGATCATATTCAATTCAATAATTCCATATTTCAGTTATCACCTGAGGCTATTTATCATTCTAAATCAATGTTAATACATGGTGGTTTGACTCCTGCCTGGGTTGAGGGTAAGTTTTTTTTACTTCCAAATTTTTATGGTGAAGCGAACGTTACTAATTTAGACCTTATTCTTCAAGCTGGATATACTGGCCAATTTATCAGCAACAGTTATCGGAATTTGTCTGTTATCAACCCATATTTACATTCCTTATCATTTCAACGTAATACTAAAGAAACAGAAGGGTATGTTGGCTTCAAATCATCTGCTGGAAAACATTTCAATTTCAGTGCCAAAATTAGTTTAATTAACTTTAATCATCTTCCACTTTATATAAATGACTCAAGTTCCGATAACAAGGCCTTTTTAATTGGTTATGAAAGTAGTGTAAACAATTTCCGTTTTCATGGGGATGTAAGTTTTGTTAATAGCGATCAATTTTCTTTAACCAGTGGCATTACCTTTAATGGGTATAATCAACTAAAGGATAATCAAAAGGCTTGGGGGACTATTCCGCTGGAAATCATCAACTCTTTACGTTGGCAGGCTACAACACAATTAAAAATAAAAACTGATTGTAAGATATTTAGTGGCGGTCCTTATTTGCTGAAAAATAATGATCAACAAAACTTATCCAATGGTGCGGATCTAAGTGTTGGTGCTGAATTTGCTATTAATAAAAATTTCAGTGCCTGGTTGGATGGAAATAATTTATTGAATAACAAATACGAACGCTGGCATAATTACCCCGTTTATGGAATTCATATTATAGGGGGCCTTATTATTAAATTTTAATATATCAATCCTGTCCAAATTTCGGCTTAAAAAATAGTCTTATCTTTGTTTTTTGAATAATTTGTATGTATAAAACCATCGCTGCTTACCTTTTTTTACATAAAAAATGCACTTTACCTGGCATTGGTACATTGATAATTGTATCTCGCTCAGCTGAAACTGATTTTTTAAATACTCGTATTCAATCTCCATCACAAAGCATTGAATTTATTTCTTCTGGTAAAGAGAGTGTTTTTTCTACTGAATTTTTGGCTATCAGTGAATATATTCGTAAAAAATTGGCTGAAGAACGTATTTTATTAATAAATGGTATTGGTACGTTTACTCAATTTGATGAAGGGAAATATGATTTTTTTCCAATTACCATTGATCCTGTATTTATTCCTGATGTAGAGGCTATAAGAGTAATCAGGCAAGAAGAACTACATCCAATTTTAGAGGCCGATCAAGCAATTTATGCTACTGAATTGCCTGCGTATTTTAATGAAAAGCCATCTTTGATTGACCTCTGGTGGGTTCGGGCTATCATTATGGCAGTTATAGGATTTCTTTTAATGTTAATTTATTTTTACCAAAGAGGTCTTAATTTATTTGGAAACATGGGTAGTTAACTTCATAAAAGTGGTAGTTACTTGTATTACTTGATTTCCAATTCAAACATTTTAGGCCAGCGTTTACCGGTTATAAATATTTTTTTAGTAGCACTATCCCAGGCTATCCCATTCAATACCTCTTCGTCATCCGGTTGATAACCCTTTGCATATTGCTTTATTAAACCTGGCAGATTAATTGTTCCAATAACGTGCCCATTTGACGGATCAATTTTAATGATAAAATCACTCCCATATACATTGGCAAAAACGTATCCATTAATAAATTCTAATTCATTAATGGACTTGATAGGACCAATATGATCCGTTATTTGTTTGGCAGTTTTTACACTGCAATCATCCGGATTTACAAAATACAAGTTGGATGAACCATCGCTAATAATCAAATCTGTTTCGTTGTGGGTGATTCCCCAACCTTCATATGGCCAATTAAATGTTTTAATAGGTTGGTTAATATTTTTACTATCGTAAACGTTGATGACATGATTTTTCCAGGTTAGTTGATAAATTTTATCCTTAAAAATTGTAATCCCTTCCCCAAAAATTACTGCCGAACCCATTAAATGTTTTTGTAACACTTTACCTGTTTTAAAATCCGTAATTCGCAGGGAAGAATTGACATAATCGCCCGTACTTTCATACATTTTACCCTTATAAATTTCCAGGCCTTGGGTATAGGCGCTGGTATCGTGAGGATAAATACCGATAATGTTGAATTGCAAATTTAATGGAGCAGTAATACCAGCAGTATTCGAACTATTATTAGTAGAAGGGGTAGTACTAGTTGAATTATCGCATCCTGTTATTGTTAAAAAAATGCATATGTATAAAAAGTCTCTCATTGGTATAAAAATATTATTCTTTACCAAAAATACTAAACTTAATAAAGGATTTGTTTAAATAGCTAATAATAGGTTGCTTTTTGTATTGTTTTGCATAAATTATTATCTCTTTGTACTATAATACTTACTATTTTCTTCTTTACCGATAGATAATCTTATGGTTATTCAAATTATTAACTACCAAAACTTACTTCATTTCGTATCAGCTGATTTGTTAATTTATTTTTTAGATCTAAGGTTATATCTATTATTTGTAATCTTGGATCTATTTTTGCTTATATCTTTTCTGTTACTAGTTTTGGTAATAGATTATTGGGTCTTTAAAATTAATTAATATGAATAAATATATTGTAGTCTTTTTAATTTCTTTCTTTTCGATTGGCAATTCAAAATCTCAAGGTATTGGAGGAGCATTTAAAAAAGCTATCGGCGTTGATTCCAATGGGAAAATTGGCATTAGTAAATTAATTCCTAAATCTACTTCCAGCAGTTTGACTAATGATGATATCATTTCTGGTTTAAAGGAAGCGCTTCGGGTTGGTACAGATAGCAGTTGCAAGAAATTAAGTAAATCAAATGGTTTTTTTGCAGATGATGCAATTAAAATTTTGATGCCTCCAGAAGCCCAACAAGTAGAAAAAACGCTCCGAAGTGTAGGGATGGGGAAAATTGTTGATCAATCTATTTTGTCGATGAATCGGGCTGCTGAAGATGCTGCTAGTGGAGTAGGGGATATATTTTGGAATTCGATCAAGGGAATGAGTATTCAAGATGGAGTTCAAATATTGAAAGGAGATGAATTTGCTGCAACAACGTATTTAAAAAAAATGACTACTACAGAATTAACCGAAAAATTCAAACCTGTAATTGACGTTTCGCTGAAGAAAACAGACGCAACTAAATACTGGAATGATGTTTTCACCAATTACAATCGATTTTCTAAAGATAAAGTGAACCCTGATCTAATAGCTTATGTAACTGAAAAGGCTTTGGCCGGATTATTTTTCAACATCGGATTACAGGAACAAAAGATACGCAAAGATCCTGCAGCACAAGTTACAGGGATTTTAAAAAAGGTCTTTGGCACTACAAATAAGTAGTATAGCGCATTCATTCAAGGGAGCTATTTTGAATGGAAATATAGGCTTCACCTATAGCATCGATGATGTCGCTAGCTATCATTGATTCCTGTGATACTTTTTTCGCTGCAATGTCTCCAGCCAATCCGTGAAGATAAACACCCAGTAAGCAAGCATTTTTAGGAGAATATCCTTGGGCAAGCAGCCCTGTGAGTATGCCAGTTAGCACATCTCCACTTCCTGCTGTTGCCATACCTGCATTACCCGTAGAATTAAAGTATGCAGTTCCATCTAAGCAAGCCACTAGGCTATGATGTCCTTTTAAAATAATGTAGCAATTTAGTTCGATTGATTTTCGTCTTGCCAATGCAGCTTTTTCAAAATCATTGGCTGTTTTTCCAAATAGCTTTTCAAATTCACCGGAGTGGGGGGTAAGAATGATTGGAATTTTGAATGGTTTGGAAAGAATGGAAGTTTCGGCAGCTAACAATTGCAAGGCGCTGGCATCTATTACCTGGGGGATTGTAACTGTTTCCAATATGCTTATGAGTAACTCTTTGTTTGCATTAGACATTTCTAAGCCAGGCCCTATGCCGATTGCCGATTTTTTAAAGGAAAGAAACGCTAAATTATTTTCAGTAGAAGTAACAGCTTCCGGCAGCGCTATTTGGACAACCGATTGTGACATTTCTTCTGTATGCAAGGTAACTAAGCCAGCCCCACTTCTTAAACAAGCCTTTGCACAAAGCAATGCTGCTCCCATCATATTTTTACTTCCTGCGTAAAGTAATACATGCCCGAAATTATATTTGTGGCTAACCTGATTTCGAGGTTTGTAAATCAAGGATATTTCATGTGAATCAATGAGTTTATAAAACGCAGTAGTTTCATCATAAAACTGAGGGTGAAGGCCGATGTCGAGTATATGAATCCGTCCAATAAATTGATTGTTTTCCGACATTACAAAGGCGATTTTAATAGACTGGAAGGTAATTGTATGGTCAGCGCGAATAATTGAATCTCCCGTTGTATTCTCATCTGCCAATAAACCAGTAGGGATATCAATACTAATTATTGAATTTCCAGACTGATTAATAAGTTCTACAAGTTGAGCTACCCTTCCTTTTAAAGGTCTGTTTAATCCAGATCCCAGCAACGCATCAATAATGACGCCTTCCATTACTATGGTTGATTCGCTAATATCATTGATATATTGAATGTTATTTAAAATAGAATCAATTTGTTCTAAATTGACAGTGAAATTTTCGGATCTATTTTCTCCCTCCAAAATATATACCTTAACTGAATTGCCAGCCAATGAAAGCATTCGAGCAATTGCCAACCCATCACCTCCATTATTGCCTGTTCCACAAAATATAGTATAGCACTGCTTTATTTTAAAATACGTTTGTAACCATGTAAAGCAAGCAGCAGCAGCCCTTTCCATTAATTGAATGGAACTAATAGGTTCATTGAAAATAGTGTAGTCGTCCCATTTTTTTATTTGCGCTACTGTAAATATTTTCATGTTATAAATTTACTGTAAAGTAAATGTAGTGTCATCTAATAAGCTTTGGGAATGCCGCGATGTGGTAATTTTTATATTAGCAATAACGGAATTATAATGCTGCCAATTCTATTTTTATATGTTATTCGAATAATTCGAGTTTATTTTTGGGCCTTCGCTTATCCTGCCACAAAAAGTTTTTAAGAAGCCTTTGGTCTGAAGGTATTTGGCGCAATGGATATAATGTACCTAGTACATTATTAATGAATTTAACTCTATTCACAGCTTTATTGATAAAGTGTATATCTATTATGTCACCCTTGCTTCGGTTCATTCCAATATAAGCACTATCATCATCCTGTGGATAAAAAACACTTTCGGCTGGTGATCCTTTTGCCCTCATGTAATCCAATTCGCCATTTTTAAAATAGCCATTCAAGGTACGCCCCGCTATTTGGTTATACATTCGGGTATTCAATTTATTTATGATGATTCCATTATTAAAAACATACAATCGATCTGCTTTTTTATTTTTTGTATAAATATAAATCGTATCGCCGGCTATTTGAGAATTACTGCTAAAGACTAACGGATTTTTAAAAAGGCGAAAAATAGAATCTTCTGAAGAATAATACAAGCTATCTGCGACAGATTGGAGAGAGTCATTAAAAATTTTCACATTGTGGAAAGCAATAAAATATCGAATGGAGGTATCTTTATTAATAATGACTGTTTTCATAGTGTCTTTCGACGGTGTATATATACTGTCTTTTATTTCCTGACGGCTACTATCCAAATTGTTTTTATTGTTAAAAACGCTGTCCTCATTTTTTGTTAGGACGGAATCTTGTAATGAAGGTTTTGGTGCTGGATTAATTTTGTCAACAATAACACTATCGCTTTTACTGCTTAAACTGTCCGTTAAAATTATATTTTCAAAATTTGAAGTTTCTTGGGACGGGTTCTTAATTTTTATAACTGAATCTGCTTTTAAAGTGTCTTTTGAAATAACAATTTTTCTTCCCAAGCTATCTCTTTTTTCAACACCTGAAAACAATGTGTCGGCAGCGATAAAAGTACTATCATTTCCTTCACCCTTAAAAATTAACACTGGTTTCCTTGTAGCTAAAAAAGAATTGTTGTTTTTATCAAGGTATATTTGATTTCCTAAAATCGAATACCCATTGACACTGTCTTTTATTATTGCATTTCCTTCCAATTGAGCTATACCGGTTATTTCGTCGTAGGCACTTTTATCCGCTACATAGGTACGGGTGCTATCCTGTATAACAGAACGATTACCAAAGAACGCCTTTCCATTTTTAAGATCATAGGTTCCGTTAGAAGAATAAATATCCCCGCCATTTTTACTTTTTATTTTGGTAGGGGTATTCCACGAGGTGATTTGGGTTTGTGTGTTATACAACAAGGTGTCATTGAGTATGTCATATTTTGGATCAATGAGGTGAACATTTTTTTTAAAAAAAATATCTTTCGTATCAGCATAATATATCCCTTCTGAACTAGTGAGAATGGTTTTTCCATTTACAACCTTTCCTCCATTCTTGTAATTCCCAATACTAGTGGAGAGATTATATTCTAATTCTTGGGTATACAATGTTCCCTTTTTATCCGTCAACCTTACCTCTTTTTTTAAAAAAGCAATCCTGTCCTTGCCAATGTATTTTAAATACTGCGAATAGGTATGGATACTGTCATTTTGATTGATGTGAATATTTCCAAAAGCCTCCATAATATTGGTTTGCTTATTAATCGTAGCACTATCACAATAAAAAAGGGTGAGTCCCTCTCTTAAAATTACATTTCCTGCAATGGTTTGCAAACTGGTTATAGAGTCTACATACTTTTCCCGTAGGCTATTTCCCTGGATAATTTGTATTTCCTTAAGGGTGCTATCAGTAATAGGCGCAGTGTTGTTTTGGGCAACCAATTTCATTTGGGCAAGAAACATGCCCAATAAAAAGAAATATAATTTAAAAAATTTAATAAATTTCAATATAGTTGATTTATGAAAGATGCATTTTTATTATTAACCATCACTATTACCATTTATAGAATTTAATTTAAAAATATATTCAGAGTAAACCCTCAATAAAACATTATTTTCAGGAACTATTTATTACAGTTTTGATTTAAAAAAGGTTAAAGATTGCAGATGCTACTGTTTTGTGTAAGGAGCATTTATTGTGTCGGCTAGAGGAGTCAACAGCGGCTCACTTTTATCTTTTTTTCCAAAAACTGAAACATTGATATATCTTTTTGGATGCACTCGGATATCATCCAGCAGCAGGTTTAATTTATTAGAAGTTGCGCTTAGGTTATTATATAGTTTGGGATCACTAATCAGTAATCCCAATGATCCCTTTTGACTATTTACATTTCCAAGGGTATTTTTCAATTCGTTGACAGTAGCATCAATGGATAATAATGTTTTTTCAATATTTAGCTTTGAAAAATTTGCGGTGGTAGTTTCTAAATTGGTAAGGGTTTGATCTATTTTTTTATCATTATTTTTCAGCGTACCAGTAATTTCACTGACATTTTCTAATGTTTTGGCAACAGCACCCGTTTGGGTATTGAGTAAGGATTGCAGTGAAGCAGAAGAAATAGCTAGTGAAGCCGTGGTGCTACTTAAATTAGCCATTACTGCCTTGATATTGTTTTTGGTATTGGAATCAAAAACACTGTTAACGGTCATTAAAACAGAATCAAGGGTTCGAATTGTATTTTTTACTTGCATCAATACTGGATCCACCTTTTGAAATGCATCATCTAGCATCCCCTTTGAAGCGATTGTTTCCAATGTATCTCCTTCATTTTTAAATACTTGGCTATTCCCCAATTTAATTTCTATTGACGTGGTGCCCAATACCGAAGGATTAATTAGTGCCATTGAATTAACCGGTATGTTGACTGCTTGGTTTAAAGTGAGTACCACAGTAATTTTTCGCATATCAACTCCACCATCTGTGCTCAACACAGTACCTACTTGTTTTCCATTAATTACTACTGCATTACTAGTAGCTAGTCCTTGTATATTTTCAAAAACTGCATAATACCGAACGGTTTTAGCAGTTAGGCTCCTTCCTTTTAAAAAATTAAAACCCAAAATAAGTAAAACTATAGAAATAGCAGTTAGCGAACCTACTTTTGTTTCATTCGACATCTTCATGTTGTACAAAAAATTATATGAAATTCAAAAATACAAATTTATTTGCTGGCAAGTATTTCATTTACCTTGATAAAATATTTCAATATCATGCTAATAATGCGTTCTAACTTCATTTACAGAGTGATTATCATCTAAAATGAAGGTAAAATCGGAGTTTACAGTTAATTAAAAGAAAACTGCATTACTTTAAAACCGTTAGGTTTACCCTCTGTTGAATAAGTGACAACAATGGGTAAAAAAAATGGCTTGCCAAGGCATTTTTATTTTACAATAGGGGGATTGTTGCGTTGAGGATCTTGATTTACATCATTTTGCACTACGGCACCATTGGTGCTTTTTCCATTTTCAACGATATTTTTATACCTTTTAACAGCCTGGGTGATACTTTCTGCAAGTTCATTTTGTCCCTCTTCACTATTGATATATCTTTCATCCTCTTCATTGTTTATAAAACCTGTTTCAATTAAAATTGCAGGCATATTAGTAGACTGGAGCACTCGAATACCAACCTGTCGTTGGTTCAATCCCAGCGATTTTCTGCCTGTTTTAGCTATTTCATCCTCAACTAGCATACCGATGTTGATACTTTTAAGCTGAAATCGTTTTGCATAAATAGCAACTATTGGTTTCATTTCGGGACTAGTAAAATCAATATTGTTATTAAGGGAATCCTCCGCTTCGATATTAAACTCATCTGCATTATCGATAATTGCCTTCAGCTTATCACTTGTTTTGTGGGATGCAAAAATCCATACACTAGTTCCAGCTCGTTGAAGTGGCAATTTATAATATTGGTACAAAGGTTCTTCCACTTCATATGCTGCCTTTTTTTTCTTTTTTTTCTTTCCTTTTCCAGTATAAGTAACCTTATAATGCGTAACTATATGGGTTCCAATTTGTCTTCTGGCAGTTTTTAAAGGTCCTGAATCGGCATGAATACAAATAAATAAGTCTCCATGGTATTGATTTGCAATTCTGGCCTTTTCGTTTACATTTTGAAAAATATCGGTGGTTCTGGTTGGTATTATGCTTACATCCGATAATTCCCGCTGTAATACGGCCACCAATTTTTTTGAAATTGCAAGGGTAACATTCTTTTCTTTTGAGCGAAGCGAACCTTCATATTCGCCAACGGCTCCATTATCTGACCCTCCATGGCCAGCGTCTACGATTATTGTTTTAAGCAGTTTTGGGGCTTGGGCATGGGATGAGAAAGACAAATTAAGGAGAAATATAAAAATAAAAAATATGAATTTATTAGTTGCCATTATCAATTGGGTTTAATAGGTGGTTATCAATTATAAGTGATTCTTCACACATTGTTGTAAGTAATATGATTATTTTTGCGATAACCGCAATGAACTACTATAACAAAGGTAAGGCAAAATACATTTTAGCATCCGTCATGCTGGCTCTGTTCATTAGTCAAACGATCGGAAGTACTGTCAATATGCCTATATTTAGTGAGTTTTACAAAATTTTAACTTCTGACACTGTACCTGCTACCCTTCAAAAGCCCTTTAAGCCCCAAAAGAAAGTATCCAACACTGGTTTAGATACCATTCCTTTGAATAGGGGGGATACATTAACCAGTTTGTCGATCGATACTTTTTTTGTAAAGTCATCCAAGGATTCATTGCCAGCTCCGGTTGTTTATCAAGCCGACGACTCGATGATATTAGATGTGCCCAGTAAAAAAATCTTATTGTATGGAAAACAATCCAATATTAAATTTTCAGACAATGAGTTAAAAGCACCCGGTATTGAGTTTGATCAAAGAACCAATCTGGTAACCGCTTACTTAAAAAAGGATACATCCGGCAAGGTGATTTCTTTCCCCTCATTCGATCAGGGAGATCTAAAAACAGTGAGTGACACCATTGCCTTTAATATGAAAACGGGTAAAGGGCTAACAAAAGGAACATATACCAAGCAAGATGAAATGTATGTCTATGCTGAAAAAATTAAAAAAGTAGATTCAGCTTCCTTTTTTGCTTATAGGGCAAGGTTTACGACTTGCAATTTGGACACTCCTCACTTTTCTTTTGTAAGTAAAAAAATAAAATTTATAACTAAGAAATTTGCCGTTACCGGGCCAGTACATCCAGAATTTGAAGGAGTTCCAGTACCAATTATCCTTCCATTTGGTCTATTTCCCATTTCCCAAGGAAGACATTCTGGATTATTAGCTCCCGCTTTTAATTCAAATGATCAATTTGGATTATCGCTCTCGGGACTTGGCTATTATAAAGTGATCAATGATTATTGGGATGTAACAACTAGAGGGACTGTATATTCATACGGTGGCTATTCTTTTAATATTAGTCCCAGGTATTTTAAGCGATACCATCAACAAGGCAATTTCTCCTTTGATTACCAGCATTTCAAAACAAATTTCAAGGGAGATCCGGATTTTTCAACCAATAATTCATTCAATGTTAGGTGGTCACATACCCTTGATAACAAATCTAGGCCGGGTGTATCTTTCAACGCAAATGTAAACGCAGGAAGTAGTAAGTTCAATTCCCAAGTTCCCAATAATCCTACACGTAATTTCAGCAACCAGTTGAATTCTAGTATCGCTTATGCTAAAGTTTGGAAGGACAAGCCTTTTAATATTTCGATTAATGCCAATCACTCTCAAAATACCAACCTCAAGATTATTAATGTAACCTTGCCAGATGTAAGTTTTAATTTAAATACATTGTATCCACTTCGCAGAAAGGAAGTAATTGGTAATTATAGTTGGTACGAAAACATTGGGATAGCATTGAATTCGAATGTAAAAAGTCTTACTTATTTTTCGGATGATACTACGGTTAGTAAAGTCAATATTGGAAAACAAATTTTTAATAACCTGCAGTGGGGTGGTAATCATAGTATCCCCATATCACTTTCACTTCCGCAGATGGGAGCACTGCAGATATCACCGAGTGTTTCCTATACAGAAAAGTGGTATCAACAAAAATTCATAAGAAGCTGGAATAGCTCCACCCATAAAGTAGATACCGCCATCAATAAGAGTTTTTATACTGCAAGGGATATGTCTTTTGGAATCGGCATGTCATCCAGAGTATTTGGTTCCTATACTTTTGGAAAAAATTCTTCCGTAAAGGCGATTCGCCATGAAATTCGGCCTTCGGTTAGTGTGAATTACAAACCTAATATGAATGGTAAATATTTTTATACGAGCCAATTGGATACGGCAGGGCATGTAGGTCGTTTTAATGTTTTTGACAATAGTATTTATGGTGGTTTTGGAGAGGGTAAATTTGGAGGATTAAGTTTTAATGTTGATAACAATATTCAAATGAAAGTGCGGGATAAAAATGACACTGCCTTAGATGCTGTAAAAAAAGTAAGTTTAATAGATGGATTAAATCTAGGGGGGAGTTATAATTTCCTTGCAGATTCTTTTCAATTGAGTGTTTTTAATGTAGGGGCTAGAAGTAATTTATTTGATAAAATAAGCATAACGGCAAATGCAAGTTTGGATCCATACCAGGTAAATGCTAGGGGTGACAGGATCAATCAATTGATATGGAAACAAAAAATAGCTTCTTTGGGTAGATTTGTTGGCGGAAACATTTCTATGTCTAGTCAATTTCAGGGAGGCGATAAAAATAAAAAGAAAAAAACACCCAATCAGATAGGTCAACCGTATAATCCAAATACCGGAATGCCTTTAGATGAGTATCAAACCGAAGCTGCTTATATTGGTAATAATCCAGCAGAATTTACCGATTTTTCAATTCCTTGGTCGTTCAACTTCTCATATTCACTTCGCTTTCAAAGGGATAGAAAACCAGATTACAGTGGTTTTTATACCAATATTTATCAAGATATGAACTGGAATAGCACATTGTCTTTAACACCTAAATGGCAATTGGGAATAAATGGGTTTTATAATATTTCTCAAAAGGAGCTGGGAACTTTATCAGTATCTATCGCTCGTGAAATGCATTGCTGGCAAATGGCTGTGAACGTATCCCCAGTAGGCCGTTACAGATTTTTCAATATTACGATTAGTCCAAAATCCAATCTGCTAAGGGATATTAAAGTAAACCGTACTAGGTATTTCTATGATTTATAAATATCAACCTTTTTATTTCTTTTTCATGCATGCAATCATACGTTGCAGCAATTTGTAATAATAAAAATGTGAATAAAAATAGTTAATTCACGTTTTTATTAATTAGGTTTAATTGCACTTCCCATCCATCATAGGTATTGGTTAGTTCTAATTCAGCAAAAAAATTGCGATAAATCCAATCAATTGAATTTAATTTCAATGAACTGGAAGTGAAACGAACTGATTCTTTGGGCTTTCCAAAATCGCCTATAAAAGCGAAGTTATTTTGGTCTCCAATTTTTATTTTACATTTTTTTAGCTGGTTAAAAATATCCTTATAAACCTTATAGGCATCTTTATAATTATCGCCATCGTAAAAGATCGCCTGCCAGCTAGCTGAGGTGTCTATAATAGAATGATATCGGAAAATAGAACAATGCAGTGCGGCGGGTAGGGTAGTTTTTGATTGGTAGGTATTCATTTCTGGCTGGGGTGTCATTTCTTTACCCTGAATCATATTAAAATTGCTTTTAAAATCAATTACAATTTTTGAAAGTGAATCCGAAAATTCGCTAGAGGGTAAATATGTTTTGTAAAACTGGGCACGACTTGTAAAAGTGCCAGCAACAAACAATAATATTAAAAAAAAAATTTTTTTCATTGATTTGGATTTACAGTGTAAGGTAAAACGAATTAGTATTTTGAACTAAATTAATGAAGTTAATAATAAAAACAGATCTATCTTGGCCTAATCATCCTGTTTTGTGTAATGATGATTCTATTGAGTTCTTTTTAAATTGTATTTTTAACGAGCGCTTAGTACAGAATTATTCACATCCACTTGCTAGTATTTAAAGTTAGCATTATGTACTTATTTTCAGTACCAAATTGTTTATTTTAGCAGCATGAAGGTAGCTACAATCAGTGAAATTAAACAGGAATTAACGGTAACCAATCCAACCATATTGCTTGAACTATGTATCAAATTGGCTAAGTTTAAGAAGGATAATAAAGAATTGCTAACCTATTTACTTTTTGAAGCTCACGATGAGGCTGCTTTTATACAACAAGCAAAAACAGAAATTGATGCACAATTTGTAGCAATCAACTTTTCAAATATATACTTCATAAAAAAAACGCTTCGTAAAATATTAAGAACTACTTCGAAATTTATACGGCTAACAGGATCGAAGCAAATCGAAGTAGAGCTATTACTTCATTTTTGTAAAACATTGGTAAATCATGATATCCCAATAAATAAAAGCACTGTTTTGAATAATATTTATCAGCTTCAGTTAAAAAAAATAGCTCAACTAATTGCAACCTTGCATGAAGACCTTCAATACGATTATTTAAAACAATTCAATAAACTACAATCAACTGACTGATAACTTTTGGTAAAATTGAAAGTGAATACATAAAATGGTAATTTTGATTTAAAATATTTTTATGGACATCAATACATTATTTGAACAAGCAGTTGAGCAGAGCAAATCCCTTTCTGAAAAGCCAGGTAATGAAATTCTACTTCAATTATATGCTTTATTTAAGCAGGCAAAGGAGGGGGATATCAATATTGAAGCACCCGTAAATCCCTTTGATTTTGTAGCCAAGGCCAAATTTACTGCTTGGGAAGAGTTAAAAGGTAAGTCTGCCGATGAAGCCAAACAGGCCTATATTGACCTAATAAAAAGTCTTCAGTCATAGTAGAATCGGTTATTTTATACATTTTTTAAACAAATTTGGCTATGTCGCTTGGTGCTTGGGATGAACCTTCCCTTGCCCCATATTGCTATAAATAATAATAAATGCTTGGTTCTGAAATTATAACTATATCTTTGCTAAGTGATATTAGCTCTATGAGCACATCGTTTTTAGATAGATTCAATTTTTTACTTCTCCAACGTATTAGTTTTCTCTTCTTAAAAGTTTTGTCTTTAGTTACCATCACAGGTATTTTATTTTTTATTATTAATTTTTAAGATTATGAACATTTACGTTTCAAATTTGAGTTTCAACACAAATGATGCTGAACTTAACGAACTATTTTCAAAATTTGGCGAAGTTTCTTCTGCTAAAGTAATTATGGACAGAGAGTCTGGTCGCTCACGTGGTTTTGGTTTTGTTGAAATGCCTTCTGAAGAAGAAGGTAAAGAAGCAATGGCTTCTTTAAACAACAAAGAAGTAGAAGGAAGAGCAATGTCTGTTTCTATTGCAAAAGAAAGAGAAGAAAGAACTGGCGGCGGCGGAAGTCGTGGCGGTTATTCCAACAATCGCGGTGGCGGTGGTGGTAACAGGTGGTAATTCCAAACTGATATACTTCAAAAAGGAGCTCATAATTTGAGCTCTTTTTTTATGCCAAAGAATTTCCATTATCGATATTATCAAATTTTACTGCACCCATTTGAAGATCAACCTATTTGTTAATCCTAAATGAAGCTGTTGGTAGGGATCGGTTTAAAAAAATCTAGCTAATATTTGTTTCAATAGGTGAATGCCCAGTTATCTTTGTAAAATGACATCTAATCGTACCGCAGCAATCAGCTTTATTTTTATTACGCTACTAATTGATGTCACAGGCATTGGCTTGATTATTCCCGTTGTACCTGGCCTAATTGAGCAATTGATTCATGGTTCTGTAAGCGATGCCTCTAGGTATAGTGGATGGCTTACTTTTGCGTATGCCACCATGCAATTTATTTTCGCACCGTTGTTAGGTAATTTAAGTGATCGATATGGCCGCAGACCTGTTCTGTTATTATCTTTATTTGGCCTAGGAATAGATTATATATTTTTGGCCCTAGCACCCTCTATTGGATGGTTGTTTTTGGGTAGAATAATTGCTGGTTTGGGTGGTGCCAGTTTCACTACCGCTACTGCTTATATAGCTGATATCAGTACCCCGCAAAACAGGGCTCAAAACTTTGGGATGGTGGGTGCTGCTTTTGGTGTTGGCTTTATTCTTGGCCCAGTAATAGGGGGATTGCTGGTTGAATTTGGCCTTCGGGTACCCTTTATGGTGGCAGCAATTTTGAGTCTTTTAAATTGTGCCTATGGGTATTTCGTGTTGCCGGAATCGTTATCCTTAGAAAACAGAAGAGCATTTGATTGGAAGCGCGCAAATCCATTGAGCTCAATCAAACAATTAAAACAATATCCAGCCGTAAGCGGTCTTGTAGTATCTTATTTTTTAATTTATTTAGCCACTAATTCGGTGCAAAGTACCTGGTCATTTTTTACTATTCAGCAATTTAGTTGGAATGCAAAAATGATTGGACTGTCACTTGGTTTAGTTGGATTACTGGTGGGAATTGTACAAGGTGGATTAATTCGATTCATTAACCCATTGCTGGGAAATAAACGAAGCGTTTATATAGGAATGGCACTTTATACCATTGGGTTGGTTTTATTTTCTTTCGCATCACAAAGCTGGATGATGTTTGTTTTTTTAGTACCCTACTGTCTTGGAGGTATTTGTGGTCCTGCTATTCAGTCTATTATATCCGGTCAGGTTCCTCCCAACCAACAAGGAGAACTACAGGGTGGATTAACTAGTATTATGAGCCTTACCAATATCATTGGGCCTATCGTAATGACTAGCTTATTCTCTTATTTCACTCAACCTACCGCTTCTTTTCATTTTGCAGGGGCATCCTTTTTTTTAGGAAGCATATTAATGGCTTTTAGTCTACTATTTGCTTACTTAGCTTTGCGCAATAATTCAACCATTAGCTAATCAATTGTATCAATATGATTACCGGAATAAATGATTTTAAAAATGTATTTTTTATTGGGGTAGCAGGATCCGGCATGAGTGCGATTGCCCAATATCTATCCGGAATCGGTAAAAATGTATCCGGTAGTGATCGTTTTTTTACTCCTGATACATACAACGAAACTAGAGAGAAATTGGAACTTGCAGGCATTCAATGCTTCTTGCAAGATGGGGAAGGAATAAATGAAAATACCGAATTGGTGGTGGTATCTACTGCTATAGAAAATACGGTATTTGAAGTTCAAAAAGCCAATCAGTTAGGCATTTCCGTTATCAAACGATCCGAACTACTGGCACTAATAGCCAATAGTAAAAAGACCATTGCAGTAGGTGGAACCTCAGGAAAGAGTACTACTAGTGCTATGTTATTTGATATTTTAAAATATGCTGGTCTACAGCCTAGTATTATAAGTGGTGCTGGATTAGTAAGTATTATTGGGGAAGGTAAAATTGGAAACGCGGAGGTTGGAAAAGGAGAGTGGTTGGTAATAGAAGCCGATGAAAGTGATGGTTCTATCGTGCAATATCATCCTGAGATAGGTCTGTTGCTTAATATTGACAAAGACCACCAGGAAATTGACGAGTTGATGGATATATTTACACAGTTTAGAAATAATACAAATGGGAAATTTGTTGTAAATCAATCCAATTTTTTATCCGCCCAATTATCTGTCAATCCATTACATGATTTTAGTGTTGATCAAAACAATGCAGCTAGATATGCTACTGCTGACTTTCATCAATCAGGCTTTACAATTCAATTTACAATAGATAACGTTCCATTTTCCATTAATACGGTTGGCAAACACAATATGGAAAATGCGGTAGCAGCTACCTGTGTTGCCAATCTCATAGGAGTAAGCCTGCAAGATTGTGCCCAAGCGCTAAATAAATATGAAGGTATTTATCGTAGACACCAGGTATTGGGTGAAAAGAACGGTGTTTGGGTTATTGATGATTATGCACATAATCCCGCTAAATGTGCTGCATCGATTGCAGCATGTCAGTACATATCCCCCAAAGTGATTGCTTGGTTTCAGCCCCATGGGTATGGGCCCACCCGGTTTTTAAGAACTGATTTTGTTAAGGAAATTTCGAATATTTTAAGACCAATGGATGAAATATGGATGAGTGAAATATTTTATGCAGGAGGTACAGCTGTAAAAGATATTTCTTCCAATGATTTGATCGAAGATATCAAGCAATTAAATGCAAATGCCTTTTTTGTAGAGAACAGGAATGACTTTTTATCTGCTGTAAGGCCTCATTTAACCGAGAATTGTGTTTTGTTGTTAATGGGCGCAAGAGATCCTAGTCTAGAGGGATTTGGCAAACAAATATGGGAGAATTTGTGATCGAATGATTGTAGGTTTTGATACCTGTTATAGTTAAACCTTTAAAGTAAAACATCCGCTCTAACTAAAAAAAATCCTTAATTAGAGCGGATGTTAAAATTTACAAAGACGATATTGCAGAAAAAATTCGCTACTTAATAATTGCGGCAATTTCCTTTTCCTCCACAATGCCTTCTTTGCGCCATATTTGTTTACCACCCTTAAAAAGAATAAACACTGGTAAGGCGGTAACATTGAATGTTTTTAAAATGGTTTCATCTCGGCCACCATCCACTTTTACAATCGATAATTTGCCTTCATTATTCTTTTGAAGACGATCTAAAACAGGTTCCATTTTTTTACAAGGAGGACACCATTCAGCTCCAAAATCAACGAGTACCCAACTATCAAGATTGATAGCATTATTAAATTCAATGCTGCTCATTTCTTTTTGAGTAGATTTCCCCTCTACCAACTTGTTTTCCGATTTCCATGCATTCATTCCACCCTTTAGCTCAAATACTTGCTGAAAGCCCATTTCTTTCATTTTAACAGCAGCAGCAGAACTTCTACCTCCACCCAAACAGTACACAAAAACTGGCTTGTCTTTGTCAATGAAACTAATTCTTCGATTGAATTCAGCTTGATCCTTCCAGTCGGCTAGTAGTGCATTTTTAATATGTCCAGTATTATACTCTTCGGGAGTTCTTACATCTAATACTTGTGATGAAACATTGCTGTTGAGGGCTTTTTCAAATTCATCTGCAGTTAATACCGTTTTTGGCTGTGCTGTGCAGGAAAAAAATAAAAACAGAAAAATAACAGTTGAAAGATTCGTTTGAAATATTTTCATTGTAGAATGATTTATTACAAAGGTCCTTATAATATTTTATAAATTGATTCCAATTAATAATTGATTTAGCTACTATTTTGATGGTAAAGGCTGTCGATAAGCATATCCCTTAACTTCATTTTCTGAGCTCACCAACCACCACTCCTCATTACTTTCTTGGAGTTTTTGGAGGATTGTTTCATAGGCTTTTAGATCCTCATTATTTGAAATAGACTGTAGGGGATTTTCTTTTTCAAGTATATTATTAACATCCATATTGGTATCATATTGATTATTAGATACATTGTCAATCAATTGATTAGACTGATTTTGATTTAATGGGATCATATGTATAAATTTTCAGTCCCAAAGATAATATATAATGTATTTAATTTATACTTTATTTTAGTAATATGTTATAAAATAAATGTAAATCTGGTAATAAAATAATCAATGAGTGGATGGAGATGTGAAACGAAAGATTTCACCTAAAATTGAAATAATTAGATAAATTACTTAAACATTGTTAATAATAAATGGCCTCCTTTAATTTTTCAACCACATTGAAAATAATAGGGCAGATTTCATAGTACTGCATAGTTCCAAAGAGTCTTCCAGTAAAATGCGGCTTGTGTAAATGTGGGAATTCCCTACATTCAGTAAATCGATGTTCATAAATAGAACAGGTGGTTCCTTTTAAAAAATGACAGGGAATAGTATTGATAACCATTTGACCCTGTTCACTTTGCTCAATGTATTGATCTATTAATTGAGTTTCACTGATCTGAAGTTGATTCGACAATTGTATGGTTTCTTCCTTTGTAATATTAATCATTAAGGATTTGCAACAATTTCCACACTCTGTGCAGTCTATTTGGGGTGTTATGGTTTCGGTAAAGCTATGAACTAGTGCATCAATAGCATCGTTGTTTTGTTGTTTAAGAAAATTACGGAACAAATCATTTTCCGCTTGTTTTTCTTCTGCTATTTGCTTGATTTTAGTTAGATCGGTTACTAGTGGCACACCTAATTATTTTAGTATTATTATATTAATCCCACAATATAAAACCTCTTTTTTTATGCATCCCTATTTAAATTGTTTGGTCATTGAATCAGTATCCTATTTATTATATTTTTATACTTAAACCAACCGTTATAATATAATCTCATTTTGGTTATGCACAAGTGTTTAAAACCCTTCAAACTTCCCACAACTTGATTAACTATATTTGCATCATCGAAAAAATACTAAAAAAATTAGTAGCTTGCAGTCTTATTAAGATGAAATTGATTGATTTATATTATTTGCGCGCTATATACAATTGAGTATTTCATGGTAAATGCACCAGCAGTTTCTTAATAATTAGTTGAATTATACCCATTATTTTCAGTGGAGATAAAAAATTACAATGGCAGAAAAAGAAAAAATAGAAGTGGATTATAATGAAGATTCGATCCGTAGTCTCGATTGGAAGGAGCATATTCGGTTAAGACCGGGTATGTATATCGGCAAACTCGGGGATGGTAGTAGTCCAGATGACGGAGTTTATGTGTTAATGAAGGAGGTAATTGACAATTGCATCGATGAGCATACCATGGGCTATGGTAGGCATGTTGATGTTAATATTGACGGCAAAAATATTACAGTAAGGGATTATGGAAGAGGAATTCCGCTTGGAAAAGTAGTAGATGTAGTTAGCAAAATCAACACGGGTGCTAAATATGACAGTAAAGCATTTCAAAAAAGTGTTGGTTTGAATGGGGTGGGTACAAAGGCCGTAAACGCACTGAGTGAATATTTTAAGGTAACTGCATACCGTGAGGGAAAAGAAAAAACGGCCGAATTTCAAAAAGGCGTTTTATTGAAGGAACATAAAGAAGCTGCTACAAAGGAAGATAATGGCACTTTTGTAACTTTTATTCCGGATGAGTCCATTTTTAA
>CANIMM010000026.1 GCA_947468255.1 Chitinophagaceae bacterium
ACATTCAATCATAATTACTGGGACAAATACGAAGGCTACGACCTCAATAAGGACAAGATTGGAGATATCCCCTACCGTCCGGTAAGTATGTATTCAATGATTGTGGAAAAATACCCACCGGCAATGATCTTATTCAGAAGTTTCATAACCGCATTATTGGATAAAACTGAAAAAATATTACCCAGTATTACGCCAGAAAATTTAAAAGACAATGCTCCATTAATGAAGAAAGCATTTTAAGATGACCTCTTTTAAAGAAATCAGCTTAATTAAAATAAACCACTATGATCATTGCAAGTAACGTGACCAAAAAATTCGGGAAATTAAAAGCATTGGACAATGTATCCACTTTCTGTAACAAGGGAGAATGCATTGCGCTGATTGGTCCCAATGGCAGTGGCAAGACCACCTTGATAAAATCAATTCTGGGAATGGTAGTTCCCGATAGTGGATTTATCACTTTTAAGGATAAAAACATATTACACCATTGGCAATACCGAGATGAGATTGGGTATATGCCTCAAATAGGCCGGTACCCAGACAATATGACCATTGGACAGGTATTGAGTATGATGAAAGACATTAGAAACAAAAAAAATACTTTAGATGAGGATTTGATCCATTCGTTTTCATTACACCAACTGCTCAATAAAAGAATGAGTACCTTATCGGGTGGTACCCGGCAAAAAGTAAGTGCAGCACTTGCTTTTCTTTTTGACCCTACAGTGCTTATATTAGATGAGCCCACTGCCGGACTCGATCCTATAGCATCGGAAATATTAAAAGAAAAAATAATTGCAGAAAAAGAAAAAGGAAAATTAGTATTAATTACTTCTCATATTTTAAGCGAACTGGATGACTTGGTAAGCAGAATTATTTATATGCAAGACGGCAAATTGGTATTTCATAAAAGTATTGAAGCCGTAAGAGAAGACACAGGAGAAGTCAAACTTTCAAAGGCAATTGCAAGGGTAATGAGCAATCAATCAATGGTTGAATAGTGCATTAAATACCCAAATATTGGTAGACTACTAAAGGTCGAATGGTAAAACTGAAAATACAAAAAATGATTAAAATAGTAAAATACGTAATCACTGATATACTCCGAAACAAAATCGTGTTGGTATACACCCTGTTTTTAATGGCTTCCGCTTTCAGTGTATTTGGGCTAGAAGACAACAGCAGCAAAGGCTTACTGAGTTTATTGAATATCATACTAATTGTAGTACCGCTGGTGAGTATTATTTTTTCTGCCATTTATGTTTACAATAGTGCAGAATTTATTGAACTACTCGTAAGCCAACCATTAAAAAGGAAATCAATCTGGCTAAGTATATTTGCTGGTTTGGCAACATCACTTTCGATTGCGTTTTTAATAGGAGCAGGCATTCCAATACTAATTTACCAGGCCAATGGTATTGGATTTACCATGCTAGCAGTGGGGATATTACTGAGCGTAATTTTTGTATCCATTGCTATGCTTGCCACTGTTAAAACAAGAGATAAAGCAAAAGGCATTGGGGCTGCCATTATGCTATGGTTGTACTTCTCGTTACTCTTCGATGGTTTTGTTTTATTCCTACTGTTTCAATTTACCGATTACCCCATGGAGAAGCCCATGATAGCAGTAAGTGCATTGAATCCAATTGATTTAAGTCGAATATTAATATTGCTTCAACTGGATGTATCGGCCATGATGGGATACACGGGAGCTGTTTTTAAAGATTTTTTTGGAACCTATGTTGGAATCCTATTTTCCTTGACAATATTAACTTTATGGATTGCAATACCCGTTTGGTATGCAACCCGAAAATTTAATACCAAAGATTTATAAATAAATGGAGGATCAAAGATCCTCCATTTATTTATTTTCTATACTATATCTAATCATCAAAACGCCATTCTGAAGCAGGGAGTTTATTTACTTGCAGGAGGTAATAAAACCTCATCTATTACATAAACAATGCCATTGGATGCTGGCACGGTGGCTATAATGGTGGCTTTGCCATTAACAATGAATTTACCATCCTTTTTAGTGATGGTAATATTTCCACCATTCACCTGACCAATCACCTGCCCATCGGTAAACAAATCAGTTTTGTAAACCCCTACTGAAACATGATACTGCAGAATATCGGTAAGCACATCTTTCTTTTCTGGTTTTAATAAATCTTCTACCGTACCGGCTGGTAATTTAGCAAAAGCTGCATTGGTAGGGGCAAAAACAGTAAAGGGGCCAGCGTTGCTCAAAACATCCACCAAACCTGCAGCCTGGACTGCAGTAACTAACGTGCTATGGTCTTTACTTCCAATTGCCACTTGCACCACATTTTTTTGTGATTGATCATCTACTACGGCCGATTGCCCTGCCTTGACTTCAACTGGATCGTTTGTGGTAGTTGAACTCTGTTGAGTACTGCTGTTACAGCTTACTAAAACAAAAAAGATAATAACCGTGGAGGCTGATAAAATCCTTTGCATAAGTTTAAAGTTTTAATTGTAAATATTGATACAATTTATTCACTTATTCGATTTTATTTTATGACCTTAATCACATTGCAAATTTTTATTTAAAACCATTCCAAATTTGGAATTTCCCCAGCAGATTGCTCCTTTTGATTGTATGCCCTCAGCCAGGTAAAATATCGGGAGATATCGAAACAGATTCGGTTCAAAACAGCTTGCTTCAAAAACTAATGACTCCTTGCAAGCATAAAAAATGGGTAAGCCATGCTTACCCATTTTTATAATCCTATTGAACTCGATTAGCATTTGTTTCATTTAGAAACCAAGAACCACTAATATAAAATCCTCACTTTAATGGTTGCCTTTACTTTTTTCAACAATTCCATTGCATTTTTACTGAGCCCCTTATCTACATCCAACACTACATATCCTATTGCATCATTGGTCTTAAGATATTGTCCGAGTATATTGATCTTATTTTTAGAAAGGGTGGTATTGATCTCACTTAGCACACCCGGAACATTATTGTGTATATGCAGTATGCGGTGAGTTCCTTCCTGAGGTGGCAAACTCAGCGCAGGTATAGTATGGGAACCATAGCTGATACCTTTTTCGAGGTAGCTGAATAATTTGGCACTCACATCATCACCAATATTATGCTGAGCCTCCTGGGTGCTTCCGCCAATATGAGGAGACAACAATACATTGCTCAATCCCTGTAATGGAGAAGTAAATTTATCGCCATTTTTTTCGGGCTCCCATGGAAAAACATCAATGGCGGCACCTCCCAAATGCCCATCTGACAAGGATTTAGCCAAGGCATCAATGTCTACTACTTCTCCCCTAGCGTAGTTAATCAAAATGCTTCCTGGCTTAAAGCTCTTGAGCAGATTTTTATTAATCAGGTTTTTAGTAGATGCCAATTCAGGTACATGTAATGATACAATATCTGCTTTATTTACCAACTCCTTTAGCGTTTTGATATTAATTGCATTGCCCAAAGGAAGTTTTGTTTCGGTATCGTAATACATCACTTTCATTCCCAATCCCTCTGCCAGCACACTCAACTGGCTGCCGATATTACCGTAGCCAATAATACCCAATGTTTTTCCACGGAGTTCATAACTACCTGCAGCATCTTTGAGCCAGATACCCTCATGGGCTGCCTTGTTTTTGTCCAATACTTTTCGAATGAGTATGATAGAAGCACCAATAACCAATTCAGCCACACTTCTTGTATTGCTGTAGGGTGCATTAAAAACGGCTACCCCTTGTTTGGTAGCAGCTTTAAGGTCTACCTGATTAACCCCAATGCAAAAACAGCCGATGGCCTGTAATTTTTCTGCAGCAGCCAGCACTTTGGCAGTAAGTTGGGTTTTACTCCTGATTCCAACTAAGTGAACATTTTTAATTTCTTTAATCAGTTGATCCTCACTAAGAGCCCCATTCAATTTCTTAACATTCACGTATCCAGCGGCATTAAAATACTTGACCGCCACATCACTTATGTTTTCTAAAAATAAAATATTGATTTTCTCTTTAGGATAACTGGTTATTTTTTTGTCTACCATGATTATAACTCCTTATTTTGCACAAATATATTCTATATAAGCCTTAATATAATTATGAACCTATTTTTTTGTTCCTTACAAGACACTCTATCCTTCCATTCGAGATACAAGGTTGCCTTAAAGAGATATATTATTATTTTTATATCTATTGCACTAGTCGCCTGCAATATCCCCAATAAAAAAGAACAAGGTCCAGTCAAAAAACAGTTGGAACTACCCAATCCTGGTTCCGTTAGCAAGTTGGAGGGCGAACGCCTGCGCAATGCTTGTGAAGCTTGGTATCTATCTGTTTTAAAGTCAAAGGGGTTTAACGGAGGAATAGTGGTAGCAAAAAAAGGAAATATTATTTTTGAAGCATACAATGGTAGCAGTCGCCTGAATGGATTAGAACCTATGAATGACAGTGCTTCACTTCACATTGCCTCTGTTTCCAAAACTTTTACTGCAATGGCTACTTTAAAACTTTGGCAGGATGGCAAATTGAATATCGACGATGAGTTCAGTAAATATTTCCCTTCTTTTAATTATCCCGGTGTTACCATTCGCAGTTTGTTAAATCACCGAAGTGGGCTGCCCAATTATGTTCATTTTATGGAAAATATGGGATGGGATAAAAGAAAAAATATTACCAACGAGGAAGTGCTACATTTTTTAATTACTAGAAAAAATAATATTCAAAACATAGGTAAACCCAACAAAGGATTTGCCTATTGTAATACCAATTTTGCATTGCTAGCGCTGTTGATTGAAAAAGTAAGTGGAGAAAAATATGGCAATTTTTTACAGGAAACATTTTTTGCCCCACTACAAATGAAACACACATTTGTATATAATAACAGCAGGGATTCTGGCAAGGTTTCAATGAGTTACGATTACAGAGGCAAACTGATACCGCTTAATTTTTTGGATTGTGTATATGGAGATAAGAATATCTATAGTACCCCGCGCGATCTGCTGATATGGGATAGAGCGTTAACTGGCGGCAGCTTATTTACCCAAAAAACACTGGAAGAAGCCTATACTCCTTATAGTAATGAAAAGCCTGGCATCCGAAATTATGGACTAGGGTGGAGAATGAATAACTTCCCTTCTGGAAAAAAAATGATTTATCACAATGGATGGTGGCATGGCAATAATGCAGCATTCATTCGATTGCTAGAGGATTCTGCAACCATTGTGGTATTGGGCAATAAATATAATCGGGGTATCTACCATGCAAAAGACCTGGCCAATTTATTTGGCAATTATTTTGGAACAGGTGAAGAGGAAGAAATGGAGGCGTCCAAATCAACGACACCGGAAACGACTATTTCACCTGCAAAGACTTCTCACAAAAAAATATTGACGCGAAAAAAAGGCAATAAAAAAAATCTGAAAAAAGCTAAGAATGTGAAAAAGACATCAAAAAAAACAAGTAGATCTAGGAAATAAAATATACTTGTTTTTTATACCCAATTGCGCTTAGGCATGATTCATTAATTGAACATTCCTACTACCCAAAAAACATATAACACAAGGCAATTGAAGTGATGATCCCTACCAAATCGGCCAGCAACATGGCTCCCACCGCATAGCGAGTATCCTTAACCGATACCGCTCCAAAATACACTGCGATTACATAAAACGTGGTGTCAGAAGATCCTTGTAAAATACAGGACAGGCGCCCTGCAAATGAATCGGGGCCGAAGGTTTTCATACTATCCACCATCATCCCCCTGGCTCCTCCGCCACTGAAAGGTTTGATCAAAGCAGTAGGCAGTCCATCTACAAAACGAGTATCTGATCCCGTTAGTGTAACCATGCTTTTAATTGCATCAACTACAAAATCAAAACTACCGCTGGTACGCAACATACTGATAGCAACCAGCATCCCCACCAAATAAGGGATGATCCGGATGGCAGTTTCAAACCCTCCCTTTGCACCTTCCACAAATGCATCAAACACGGATATTTTTTTATACAATGCCCCAGCGATAATCAAAAGGAAAATAAGCAAAATCAATCCACTACTCAATGAACCTGAAAATAACTCAATCGCTGCTGTATTTAAAGAATGAATATAAACTACCAATAAGGCGATCACAGATGAAATCCCTAACACCCAAGCAATGATAACCGGTTGGAATAATTTTATTTTTTGTTTTAATCCAACGATGGTCATAGCTGCCATAGTAGCAACAAAAGTGGCTATCATGCAAGGAATAAAAATATCCATGGGATTGGCTGCCTTTGCAGCAGAACGCAAGGCGATGATGCTAATAGGAATTAAAGTGAGTCCAGATGCATGTAAGCATAAAAACATTATCTGGGAATTGGAAGCAACTGATTTATTGGGGTTTATTTCCTGCAAGCTTTCCATTGCTTTGATTCCAAAAGGGGTGGCCGCATTGTCTAACCCCAGTAAATTGGCCGAAAAATTCATTAGCATATGCCCCATTGCAGGATGCCCTTTGGGGATTTCAGGGAATATTTTTGAAAAGAAGGGGCCAATCAGTCTCGATAAAAACCTTATACCGCCTGCCATTTCAGCAATGGATAAAAAGCCCATAAACAATGCTAAGAATCCGATCAATTTCAAACACAAGGTCACCGCTGTCTGACAGGTTTCTAAAATCCCATCTGATGTCTGGATACGATAAGTCATTTGCTGATCAGCTCCAACATGGATTACCTTTTCGCCACTATTAACCGGTGAGTCTGACTGTCCGATTTTGTCTATTCCCTTCATTGCTTCAGCAATCGATACGGTCTTGATTTTTATGGTATCACCTGATTTTCCAGTTACCATATTTGAAAAAATAGCTCGATGGGAATCAGAGAAAACAGCCAATAGGCATGCTGTGACAATTGCAATTATTATAAATGCCGACCAAATTCGACTAAGAGTCATAGTAATAATTTATCAAATAAATATTGGAAATTAAGTATTAAATATCAAAATACAGTTTTCCTTTAATATCTACCGTCAATCCAAATACCCAATCTTCAAATTAACCCATTACCTTTGCACTCGTTTAAGCATCAAAAAAGCATTTCAACAATGGCATTACAAGCAGGCATCGTGGGATTACCCAATGTGGGAAAATCAACTTTATTCAATGCAGTTAGCAGTAGCGCAAAGGCGCAGGCTAGCAATTACCGGTTTTGTACCATTGAACCCAATACGGGTTTGGTAAATGTTCCTGATCCTAGGATGGATAAGTTGGAAGAACTGGTACAACCTATTCGCACAGTTCCTACCCAAATTGAAATTGTAGATATCGCAGGCCTTGTTCGGGGAGCTAGCAAAGGCGAAGGGCTAGGAAATAAATTTTTAGCCAATATCCGTGAAGTGGATGCCATTATTCATGTAATCCGTTGCTTCGAAGATGAAAATATTTTAAGGGAAGAGGGCGCTATCAATCCCATCAGTGATAAAGAGATTATTGAAACTGAATTACAATTGAAGGACCTAGATAGTGTGGAAAGGAAATTGTCGCGGATGGAAAAAATGTTGAAGACAGGTGATGCCAAGATGAAATTGGAATATGATGTATTGCTTCAATGTAAGGAGCAGTTAAACAAAGGAAAAAGTATCCTTTCCATGAACTTAGGAAAAGAAGAAAAAGCAGCCATCGCAGAAAATTTTTTACTGAGCGAAAAACCTGTTTTATATGTAGCTAATGTGGATGAAGCGTCTATGCATACCGGAAATAAATATTCTGATGCATTGATAGAAGCCGTTAAAAATGAGGGTGCTCAGGTAATCATAATGACCAACGCCATTGAAGCCCAGATTGCAGAGTTTGACAACCCGGATGACAAGGCAATGTTTATGGAAGAATACAAGATGACAGAACCAGCGCTGGATCGCTTGATTCACTCTACCTATAAATTGCTCAACCTATCTACCTATTTCACTGCAGGTGTGCAAGAAGTAAGGGCCTGGACTATCCACCAAGGATGGAAAGCACCTCAAGCTGCTAGTGTGATTCATACTGATTTTGAAAAAGGATTTATCAAGGCCGAAGTAATTTCATACGAAGATTTTATCACCTACCAATCAGAAGCAGCCTGCCGCGAGAATGGTCGCTTGAGAATTGAAGGAAAGGAATATATCGTGCATGATGGAGATGTAATGCATTTCAGATTCAATGTATAAATAAAACCCCCTTTATTTCGCCCAATAACCATTTACATAGCGGACTTATCCGACCTATTACCTATCATTGCACCCATTCAGAAAATGAATGGCTAGATCTCAATAAATTCACTATTCCCTCCAATACAGGTTAATACCGCCCCCTTCCGCTATATCTGGAAATTGCATTGATAATATATTTAATATAAAATATATTCCGGTTGCCAAAAATTGTTAATTTTAAGGCAATTTCACTTCATTTATATAACTTTAACGATTAACGACAAAACCTTTTATTTACATTAATTTCCACTAAACCATGAATCGCTCCATTGCTTGCTTCAAGGCCGTTGTAATTTTTACCAGCCTTCTTTTCATTTTTTCTTCCTGTTCCAAACGTTCCGGTGATCCAAGAGTATTGGTTTTCACTAAAACAACTGGTTACCACCATGAATCAATTGTTGCTGGAATTGCTGCCATTGAAAAGTTGGGAAATCAACAACACTTTCAAGTAGATACTACTACTAATGCAAACTGGTTTACAGAAGATAGCCTTCAAAAATATGCCGCAGTAGTTTTTTTAAGTACTACTGGAGACGTATTGGATCATTACCAGGAAGCCGAATTTGAGCGCTATATCCAAGCAGGTGGTGGATTTATGGGCATTCATGCGGCAGCAGATTGTGAATATGATTGGGGTTGGTACGGTCGACTGGTGGGCGGATATTTCATGAGCCATCCAGGAATCACAGATAGTTTCAAAAATATTCAACCCGGTGTTTTAAATATAGTAGATGGCCAGCATATTTCAACAAAGCATCTTTCCAAACAATGGAATCGAACGGATGAGTTTTATAGTTTTAAGAAATTAAATAAAGAGGTTAAAGTATTAATCACCGTTGATGAAAAATCATACCAAGGTGGCAAAAATGGAGATTACCATCCGATGGCCTGGTACCATGAATATGATGGAGGCAGGGCATTTTATACCAACCTAGGTCATACCACAGAAAGTTTTTCTGAAGCAGCTTATCTTACCCATATCTTAGGAGGAATTCAATATGCTATTGGAGATAATAACAAACTGAACTATTCAAAAGCAACCACATTAAGGGTTCCAGATGAAAACCGTTTTAATAAAATAAGGATGGTAAATGGTCAATTTTACGAACCCATGGAAATGACCATATTGCCAAACCTGGATATTTTGGTTGCCCAGCGTAGAGGTGAAATCATGTTGTACAAACAAGGGGACTCCATCATTAAGCAAATTGGTTTTTTAAACGTTTATTATAAAACGAATAATGGCGCCAATGCCGAAGAAGGTTTATTAGGAATTAAAATAGATCCTGATTTTAAAAATAACCATTATGTGTTTATTTTCTACAGCCCTTCAGACACTTCAGTCAATAGGTTATCTCGTTTTACCTTTACCAATGACAAAATCGACCTTACCTCAGAAAAGATAGTGTTGCAATTGTACTCACAGCGGGAAATTTGCTGTCATACTGGAGGGTCGATTGCCTTTGACAAAGACGGCTTGCTTTGTGTTTCTACCGGTGATAATTCAACGCCATTCAACGAACCCAAGCAACCCTTTGTTAATAACGGCTATGCCCCATTAGATGACCGACCCGGCCACGAACAATATGATGCTAGGCGTAGCTCCGGCAATGCCAATGACCTTAGAGGTAAAATTTTACGCATTCGTGTGAAAGCCGATGGAACGTATGAAATTCCTGAAGGAAACCTTTATCCAAAAGGAACTGTCGGCACTCGCCCAGAAATATATGTCCAGGGCAACCGCAATCCTTTCCGCATTTCCATTGATCAAAAAAATAATTTCTTATACTGGGGAGAAGTTGGTCCAGATGCAGGCAGTGATAGTTTTGACGTACGTGGACCAAGAGGGTATGATGAAGTGAACCAAGCAAGAAAAGCCGGTTTTTTTGGATGGCCTCTTTTTGTAGGAAATAACTACCCCTATCATTTATATAATTATAGCAATGGTAAATCTGGTGAGTTATTGGATCCTGCAAAACCCGTCAATAATTCGCTTAATAATACCGGAATAAAACTATTACCTCCAGCCCAACCCGCATTCATCTGGTATCCTTATGCAAATTCAAAGGATTTTCCGCAAACAGGTGCTGGTGGCAGAAATGCAATGGCTGGCCCCGTATATTATACCGACATGTATCCAGAAGAAACCCGTTTGCCCGAATACTACAATAAAAAACTATTTATATATGATTGGATTCGTGGCTGGATAAAAGTGGTTAGCATGCTACCAAATGGTGACTTTGATAAAATGGAACCATTTATGGAAAAATCAAAATTCAAATCAGTGATTGATATGGAAGTAGGCCCCGATGGGAAATTGTACTTACTCGAATATGGAGATGGCTGGTTTACAAAAAATTCGGATGCAGGGCTTTCTAGGGTCGACTTCAATCCCGGAAATCGTAGCCCAAAGATCAATTCATTCACTTTAGATCAAACTTCGGGTAGCCTTCCTTTTTCAATCCAGGCATCCGCAGAAGCAACCGATCCTGAAAATGACCAACTACATTACGTGTGGAATTTAGGAAATGGAATTACAAAAGAAACTACAGAACCTTCCCTGAAATATACCTATAATAAACCAGGTGACTACCCCATCACTGTTTCTGTAACTGATAATAAGGGCGCTTCCACTAAAAGCAAAGAGATCGCTGTATATGCAGGAAATAAAGCCCCGGTAGTAAATTTTGTTATTCCCGGAAATAAAACTTTCTATTTTTTAAATAAGCCCGTTAGCTATAGCTTACAAATTGAAGACAAGGAAGACCCTTCTGCTATACAAAGGGTTGAAAATATTTTCATTTCAGCTGATTATATTGAAGGCTCAGACAAAGCCTCTGCTTCGCTAGGACATCAAGTAATGACCGAGTCGATGATAGGAAAAAGCCTGATCGAATCCAACGATTGTAAGTCTTGCCACAAACAAGCCGAAAAATCAATAGGGCCCTCTTTTTTAGACGTAGCTATGCGCTACCAAAAGGATCCAGGTGCAGCAGCCAATTTGGCTAATAAAATAATCAAAGGCGGCTCTGGAGTTTGGGGCGAAGTAGCAATGGCTGCTCATCCCAATTTAAAAGAAGCAGAAGCAAAGCAGATTGTTGCATGGATACAAACACTGGCTGGAAATAAACAAATTAAAAAATCATTGGCCATCAGTGGATCGGTCAATGCTACACTAGGCAAAGCTTCCAAACAAAATGGCATGCTGGTGCTTTCTGCTACCTATATCGACAAAGCTGCAACAGGACTTAAATCCTTATCTGCAGTAGGTTCGGCAGCCCTAAGAAATCCATTACTGAATTTTAACGACGCCAATAACCTTTCCAACTATACCGCTACCACAATTGACGACAATTTATTATTGATTGTTCCAAAAGTGACGGGGTCCTTCAGCTTGGATAATATTGACCTCAGCGGCATTACAACAGCTGACCTCACCGCTGCTTGGGAAAAAGCACCCACTAGTAGCTATCATTTTGAAATCCATTTAGACTCCCCCGATGGAACAAAAATAGGTGAAGCTTCCTTAGAACCTGGAAAATACACCGCCACAAAATTGCCGGAGGGCAGAGGCCTAAGCACTAGTTTGCATTTTAGTCTTCAGCCGATTTCTGGAAAATTGCATAACCTATATATTGTAAGCAAATTGGATCATCCAACAGAAACGAATACCCTGGTATTATCAACCATTTTATTTTCATCAAAATGACCGATCAATAAATGGTAATCCACCATATAATACCAAGGATTCTAATGGGATCTTATTTCCCTGTTGAATGATTTTCATACGGTATCATTAACTATATTTGCAACCCGTTGCCGCATGGATAATTCGGCAACGGGATTTTTTTTAATTTCGAACAATTTGACGCCCTGCTTAATAAAATGCAACAAATTTTGTTCGGTCCAAACAGCCTTTATTCTCCGCCATCCGATTGAATTAACCATCTAATAAACCAAGAATATAATAAGTGGAGACGAAATTTGTCAGCCACCCAATAAATGTAATTTTTAGCTGAAACAAACAACAAAACTAACACAATGAAAAAAATCTTCTTATTTCTCATTAATGCAACCTTTACCCTCATCGCTTTTTCTCAACAGCAATTAAAAATTTCAGGGAAGGTTACCGATGCTTCTTCGAAGGCAATAGCGGGTGCAAGCGTTCGTTTATTAAATACTTCAACTGGTGCGGTAACAGATCAAAATGGATTTTTCACTATTCCCGGTCTAGAAAAGGGAACAATAACCATGCAGATTTCAGCCAATGGCTATGCAGATTTTAGCCGTTTATTGAATACTTCAACAGCCAACTTACCGCTAAATATCCAATTGCAACTATCGCCCAAAATGCTGGACCAAGTAGTAGTAACCGCCCAAAAAACAGAGGAGCTTTTACAAGAAGTACCGAATAGCATTACAGCCGTCTCTGCCCGTCAGGTGGAAGAATACCAGTTGTGGAACAGCAAGGACCTTACAGCAATCGTTCCCAATTTATATACTGCGGATCCTGGTGACAGAAGAAATGTTTCGTCGATAAGGGGTATTGCCACCACTTCATACGATCCGGCAGTAGCAACCTATATTGACGGTGTTAACCAATTCAGTCTTGATACTTATATTGCCCAATTATTTGATGTAGAGCGTATTGAAATTCTGCGGGGAGCTCAGGGTACCTTGTATGGAAGAAATGCAACAGCAGGCGTTATCAATATCATTACTCGACAACCGAGTAATAAGGCCAGTGGATTTGCAGAAATCACCAATGGCAATGCCGGTTTGCAGCGGTACTCTGCCGGATTTCGTGCACCGCTTATTAAAAACAAATTGTATGTTGGAATGGCCGCACTCTATGACAAATCGAATGGCTTCTATACCAACCAATACAATAATACACCCTTTGATAAACAGAATAGCTTTACTGGAAATTATTATGTAAAGTACCTTCCTACAGACAAGTGGGCGATCACATTAAATGTAAAACACAATAATAACCGCAATAAGGGAGCCTTTCCGCTGGTATCCGGTATCGAAGATGCATTGAAGAACCCTTTTCAACTTAGCCAGAATGCGGTATCCAATATGACCGATAATATTTTCAACGCCTCCTTGTCTGCTAATCACTTTGGAAAAAAAGTTAGCTTCAGCTCACAAACTGCCTATCAATCCAATTACCGCTATTACGATAATCCGATGGATGCAGATTTTTCTCCCATTGATGGCATTACCCTTATCAACAATTATGGAAAAGACTGGAATAAAGTAAAAGTATTAACGCAGGAATTTAAATTTTCTTCTCCTGCCGCTTCAACATCCGCATTCAAATGGACTGCAGGTGCTTACTTTTTTCACCAAGACAACCCCACCAAGCAAGCCATTCACTTCGGTGAAGATGCAGCGATGGTAGGATCTCCAGACAAAAATTTCTCGCTGATTAATAGTGCCAAAGCAATCAGCAATGGGATGGCGGTATTTGCGCAAGGAACCTATGCAGTAACCAGCAAATTGAATTTGACAGCAGGTATTCGCTACGATCGTGAAAAAAAGGAACAATCCATTCTTGGCCAATACCAAATGGATCCAGACCCGACTCCAATATTTGACTTTCGGTCAGACACTTCTGCCAATGCGGTTTTTCACTCGGTATCACCCAAACTATCGGCTAGTTATGCTGTGAGCAACAATCATTTATTATTCGCCAATTATAGCAAGGGTTTCCGTGCAGGTGGACTAACTCCGCTATCATCTGATCCTTCGCAGCCAGCTTTATTTGCTTATCAGCCTGAATACAGTAACAATTATGAAATAGGTATAAAAAAAAATTTTTTAAATAACCGATTACTGGTGAATGTCACTGCATTTTATTCCGCAGTAAATGATGCGCAGGTGCCTACACTCATATTGCCAGATGCCGTTACCATTACAAAAAATACGGGCAAGATGACCAGCAAAGGGATTGAACTGGAAACGCATGCACTATTGAATGGCTTTCAGGTAGACTACAATCTTGGTTATACCGATGCCAGCTTTAACAATCTTAAACTGGCTCAATACGGATCGGAAGCCGACCTTACAGGAAAAAAACAACTTTTCACTCCAGATGTAACCTCCATGATGGCTGCCCAATACGGCTGTACGCTTTCACAGAAACATCTTCTAAAAATAACTTTTAGAGGTGAGTGGAAATATATAGGAAAACAATTTTTTGATTTAGCTAATACGGTTTCACAACAATCCTACAACTTGCTGAATTCAAGTATTGGCATCAGTGCTCCTGGATGGTCACTAAAATTTTGGGGCCGCAATCTTGCCAATAAAAATTATGTTAGTTACGGATATGATTTTGGTGCAGTTAGGCTAGGTGATCCCAAAACCTATGGCATTACATTGGGGGTGAAATTGTAAATCACCCTTTTTTGGTATCGGCAATAGGAGATGACATCTCCCCCAACCGAGATGACATCTTTTTTTAAGAGATGTCATCTCGGTTTTTTTAGTGGTAGAAAACCATTTTAGTCCATTATTTGGAAAGGAACTATTAAACAAATTAAACGTCAATCATTTGATTTTCAATATTTTACAATATGTAGCATTAAGTGAATATTGAATCCATTTTTTTTGAAAACAATTTTTTGCTGTCAGCGAAACAGGCGCAGAGATGACATCTTTTTTTATAAAGACTTAAAGATTTTCTATCACCATCGCTGAAGCCCCTCCGCCCCCATTGCAGATACCTGCTGCTCCATAACGGGCATTGTTTTGCTTTAACACATTGATAAGGGTTACTATTATTCTTGCCCCACTACAACCCAATGGATGCCCTAATGCCACTGCTCCCCCATTTACATTTACTGTTGCCAGATCCAGTTTCATCCGCCTACTGTTTTCAATTCCCACCACAGCAAAAGCCTCATTGAGCTCCCAATAACTTATATCTTCCATTTTTAATCCCGCTTTTTTCACTGCCATCGGAACAGCCAAAGATGGAGTTGTGATAAACATTTCAGGTGCCTGTTCCGCATCGGCATAAGCTAAAATTCGGGCAATTGGTTTCAGGCCCAACTCTACCGCTGTTGCTTTACTCATTAGCAACAATGCCGCTGCTCCATCATTCATAGTAGAAGCGTTGGCGGCAGTAACGGTTCCGTCTTGTATAAAAGCTCCTTTTAGAAAAGGAATCTTATCAAATATAACATTGAAAGGTTCCTCATCCTTGTCAAATAGCAATGTTGAACCATTTCGCTGGGGCAATTCAATAGGAATGATCTCTTTTTCGAATTTACCCTCGTTTATTGCCAGTTGGGCGCGCCGGTAACTTTCGATGGCAAAGGCATCCTGCTCCTGCCGGGAAATTCCACAGTTGCTAGCGCAAAGTTCAGCTGCATTACCCATCGCTTTGCCATCATAAACATCCGTCAGTCCATCTTTTACCAGTCCATCTATCATTTGCGTATTGCCGTACTTGTTACCCCAGCGCAGGGTATCTGCATAAAAAGGCACATTGCTCATGCTTTCCATACCGCCAGCAATTACAATAGCTGAATCCCCCAGTAGAATACTTTGTGCAGCCAATGAGATGGATTTCATGCCGCTGGCACACACTTTATTAATTGTGGTACAATTCACATGATCAGGCAAGCCGGCAAACTTGGCTGCCTGTCGGGCAGGTGCCTGACCTAAATTGGCCTGAACTACCGAGCCCATCAACACATCCGTTACCAGCGCTGGAGCAATACCCGATTTTTCAATCAAACCCTTAATGGCAATGGATCCTAACTGGGTGGCAGTGAAATTTTTTAGCGTACCCCCAAAGCTGCCAATGGGAGTTCTTAGCGCTGCTATAATGTACACTTCGGTCATGTGGTGGTGGATTTATATGGTTTGAATTGATGGATCCAAGCCAATGAACAACAATATCGAAACAATGATTTTAAAAGCTATTTCCGAACTTTATGTTTAAGATAGTAAAGATAACCTTAATACAACCAACATGCTAACTGGAAACTAGCACCAACATTTGGCAAAATATCAGACCATTTTAATCTAGCAGTGATTTTAATACCACCGAAATTATTATGCTCACCATCGCATTCAACCACTTATATAATTTTAGTCCATAATTAATTTTCAAACTGTAATTTTGAAAAATGCGCAAATCGCTCAACATACTTCAGAATTCAATAAGGCTTACCTTACAGGAACTAAGGGTAAATAAATTAAGAACCGCCCTTAGCCTTACGGGTGTCGCTTTTGGCATCTTTTGTATTATAGGTGTATTGGCCACGGTGAACAGTTTGGAACGCAATATCCAAAATGAAGTAAATACGCTGGGCAGCAATACCATTTATATTGACAAATGGGAATATAGCGGAGGCCCTGACAAGCCATTCTGGAAATTCAGGGCTCGGCCGGTAATGAAATATGAGGAAATGAATCTGATCAAAGTACGCTCCGAGCTGATGGATGACATTAGTTTTTTAATCCGGGCAAATGGCAATATATCACACAATGACGATGTTATTCAAAATACCTCCGTTTACGGAATTGTAGAAGCGCAAATAAACATACAACCCATTGCATTTTACCAAGGTCGTTACATTTCTGCTGCTGAATTTAATAGTGGCTCAGCTGTTGGACTGATTGGTTATGACAATGCTGAAAAATTATTTGGTTCTGCTGACAGAGCACTTGGAAATTATTTTGAGATTAAAGGAAAAAAAGTAAATATCATTGGCATCTTAAAAAAAGAGGGAAAGAATTTTATCGGTTGGGACTATGATAATTGCATCATGCTTCCTTACAAGTTTTGCAAACAAATTGTAAGGGAAGAGTATGCCAACCCCGTTCTCATTGCAAAGGGAAAAGACAATATTACGCCTACTGCACTGATGGATGAGCTGACAGGAATTATGCGCCAGATTCGTCGACTCAGCCCTACCCAGGAGGATAATTTTTCACTCAACAGCGTGGAAGCATTTAGCAAGGCTATCACTGGCTTATTTGGAACCGTAAATATCGTGGGCGGACTGATAGGGGTAATTAGCTTAATCGTAGGGATGTTTGGAATAGCCAATATTATGTTTGTAACGGTGAAAGAAAGAACGAGTGTGATTGGACTAAAAAAAGCGATTGGCGCAAAAAAGGGCAGTATCTTATTTGAATTTTTATTAGAAGCCACCATACTCTGTTTGATGGGCGGAGCAATCGGTTTGACAATGGTTTATATACTCACATTGATACTTTCCGGGCCACTTAACTTTCCGGTGTATGTATCCCTTCCTTTATTGATTAGTACGGTCATCATTTGCCTAGTGGTAGGTATCTTGGCGGGAATATTCCCTGCATCTAGGGCAGCCAAAATGGACCCGGTGGAGGCAATCAGGAGTAAGTAGCAAAAAAGTATGGATTCCTAAATACTTTAACCAAATTTGATTTTTCAATGTTTATAACCATTGAACAGCAAGATTATTTTTACAAAAAAATCGATTCCGCTATTTTTGTACCATGGAAAGACAATCCAACAATGGACATGAAGAAATTTGCCGGAAGGATGGGCATTCAGGCGATCTGACCATTTTAGCGATCGAATCCTCCTGTGATGACACTTCTGCGGCCATTTGCAAAAATGGGAAAATACTTTCCAATATTACGGCCAACCAGGCGGTACATGAAAAATACGGCGGAGTGGTACCCGAGCTGGCTAGTAGAGCGCATTTACAAAATATCGTACCCGTAGTTTCCGAGGCATTGCGGTTTGCAGATTGCAAACTAACCTCCATAGATGCCATTGCTTTCACCCAAGCACCGGGTTTGATTGGGTCCTTGCTGGTAGGTACCCAGTTTGCCAAATCTTTGGCCCTTTCGTTAGATAAGCCATTGATAGCAGTTCATCATATGCAAGCGCATGTACTGGCTAATTTAATTGCAGATGACAAACCCAGTTTCCCTTTTTTATGCCTTACGGTTAGTGGCGGTCATACACAAATAGTATTATGTAAGTCTGCGACTCAAATGAAAGTGATTGGTGAAACCATCGATGATGCGGCGGGTGAAGCATTTGACAAAACTGCCAAACTATTGGGACTACCCTACCCCGGCGGTCCATTGGTAGATAAATATGCAAGGGAGGGAAATCCAAATCGCTTTCAATTTCCAGAACCAAAAATACCCGAACTGAATTTTAGTTTTAGCGGATTAAAAACTTCGATCTTGTATTTTTTAAAGAACGCCGGTACCAGCAATGTTTTCAAGGAAGAATTTACAGCATCTGAAGAAAATAGAAAACAGTTCATCGAAGAAAACCTGGCTGACATCTGTGCATCCGTTCAACATAGGATTGTATCTATTTTGATCAATAAGTTAAAGAAAGCGGCGAAAGAATATAGCATTGATCAAATTTGCATAGCCGGTGGCGTGAGTGCCAATAGCGGATTGCGCGAGGCACTAAAAGAAACCGGTGCAAAAATGGGCTGGCAAACTTTTATTCCTGCCTTTGAATATTGCACCGACAATGCAGCGATGATTGCCATTACCGCCCATTTTAAATATTTGAAAAATGATTTTTCAGATTTAAGCATCAGCCCTTCTCCCAGAGCAGTTTGGGAGTAGAATCTGTTTTTTTGTTGAAAGTTGTAATTTTAATGGCAATAAGATAACCGTTTTAAATCGAAAAAATATCCATTATCAATTATCAATTATCAATTATCAGTTATCCATTATCCGTTATCCGTTATCCATTATCAGTTATCAGTTAATCAAATCAATTGTCAAACTCCTACTTTCAATTCAAGCAATTTACTATCGATCAGGAAAAATGCGCCATGAAAGTTTGTACAGATGCTTGTCTATTTGGAGCGGTAGTGGCGGATAAAATATACAGAGAACAAAACAACGTATCCAACCTACTGGATATTGGAGCAGGCACTGGATTATTAAGTCTACTGGTAGCCCAAAAAACTACTGCTACCATTGATTCAGTGGAAATAGACGAAGCTGCTTTTGAACAGGCAGGTCAAAATTTTGACAACACTCCCTGGGGCGAAAGACTGACTATTTTGAATATCGATGTGTTGGATTACATTTCAGAAAAAAAATACGATTGTATTATTTCCAATCCTCCGTTTTTTGAAGGCGACTTGAAATCTGATAATACAAAAAAAAATGCAGCCAAACATGATACTACTTTAACATTGGAGCAACTGTTAGGGGTAATCGATCAGCATTTAGCTCCAAAGGGATATTTCGCTATTCTGCTCCCCTATCAAAGAGTCGATTATTTTATTACAATAGCAGCAGCAGCCAATTACGGCCTTCAAGAACAACTATTGATAAGGCATACTGAATCACACCCTTTTTTTAGAGGAATTTTATTTTTCAGTCTTGCAGCAACCGAAACGATTACCCACCAACTTTCCATTAAAGACCCCACAGGCAACTACAGTCCAGAATTTAAGCATTTACTAAAGGATTATTATTTGCAATTTTGAGCTAAA
>CANIMM010000027.1 GCA_947468255.1 Chitinophagaceae bacterium
AGCGGCATATTTTTCCATTATTATCTTTCGTTTAAGCTTGAGCGTTGGGGTAAGCTCTCCACTGTCGATGGTCCATTCATTAGGTAATAGTTCAAAGCGTTTCACCTGTTCTACATGGTTGAAAGCGGTATTAAAACTCTCGATTAGTTCAGTGTAAAGTGCCAACACCTTAGGATGATTGATAGCATCTTCATTCGTTGTGAAGGGGATAGATTTTTGGCGCATCCAATCTTTCAGATTGGATAAAGAGGGGACAATTAATGCACCCACAAATTTTTGGTCAGCACCTACAATCATCATCTGTTCAATAAAGGGAGATTCCTTCATCCTGTTTTCGATGGGCTGCGGAGCCACATATTTACCACCACTGGTTTTAAAAAGTTCTTTTTTACGATCCGTTATTTTTAAAAATTTTCCGTCTTCAAACACACCTATGTCACCCGTATGCAACCATCCATCAATAATGGTTTCTGCAGTTAAATCCGGTCGTTTATAGTAGCCCATCATTACGCTTGGCCCCTTCACACAGATTTCCCCATCCGCCTCCAGTTTAACCTCCTGACCTTGCAGTATGGGCCCTACAGTACCAAACTTGGTGCCTCCCGCATAATGGGAGTTGATGCTGATAACCGGACTGTTTTCAGTTGGGCCATAACCCTCATAAATAGGTATTTTAGCAGCTGTAAAAATCCGAATCAGCCGAATTTGGCAAGCTGCTCCTCCAGTAATAATAAATTTTATATGATTGCCCAATGCCGCCCTCCATTGGTTAAAAATTAATTTATTGGCGATCGCGAGTTGAAGGTGGTAAAAAATTCCCTGGTTTTTCGAAACATCATATTGATCGCCTAAGGCAACGGCCCAATAAAATAAGGTACGCTTAACACCAGTCAGTTCTGCACCCTTGCTCATGATTTTTTCATACACTTTTTCAAGCAGCCGTGGCACCGTGCAAAATACATCCGGTTTTATTTCTTTTAAGTTTTCAGCAATGGTGTCCAAACTTTCAGCATAATAAATGGAGATTCCAGCACAGATATACATATACGAGGCTACCCTTTCAAAAATATGATTCAACGGTAAAAAACTAAGGGACCTTGAATATTTATTTTCTTCTAAGGGAAAACTTTTTACGGCATTTAAAATATTAGAAACAATATTGCGATGACTAAGCATTACTCCCTTAGGCGTTCCGGTAGTTCCGGAAGTATAGATGATGGTGGCGCAATGTTCAGCCGATATGGTTGCCTTCACTTGTTCTAGTTGTAAATTGTCAGCTTCATCTGGAGATGGCAGGATTGTTTTCCAGTAGGCTACCCCGGGCAACTCATCAAAACTATACACATTCTCAAGAGAAGGAACCTGGGCTCGAACAGCAACTACCTTGTCCAAAATTTCCTGACCGCTGATAAAGGCTAATTTTACACCGGCATCATTGAAAATAAATTCGAGCTCATTCACATTGGTGGTGGGATAGATGGGGCAAAGCACAGCACCTATTTGTTGACAAGCCATATCTAGCATGAGCCATTCCGACCTGTTTTTGCTGATCAAGGCAATTTTATCCTGCTTCTCAACGGTCATGTCATTTCCGCTAATACCTAGCCGAATCAGGGCAATACTTAAATTATTTACGATGGAGTTTACTTCAGCAGTACTGTATAATTTCCAGTGGCCATTTTCTTTCCCCCCAATCATATCGGGTTTTGGAAAATGTTCCAATTGGTTTTTCAAGAAATCAAATAATCTGGATTTTTCGTTCATATACAATCGTTCAACTTGTAAAAAATCAGTTTAGGCTAGCAATTCAGTTTAACCGGATTTGGTAAACTATGACTAAGTTAAATAAAAAAGCCTTCTCAATTGCTAGCGAACTAATAAAATTAAAAATGGGGGAATGTTTTGGTTAATCAGTTAGTTGGTTTGGGCCTATCGTGGAGTAGAAATGAAAAGACGAATGAATACAACATTGAACTAATTGGCTGATCGGTAATATTGGCCCATCGGAACCTTGAATATTCTACCAGATTGAAAACGGGTAAATTCATTGTATTCTACCGAATGCTCCAGTACCCATCTTTGGTAAGTAGTTAAATTTTGTACGATACCAAATAACCATTGATTATAGGCTTCAAATATTCCATCTTGTATTAGTTGACGTTGGTAATCGAACAGGCGGCTTGGGAATTTGACAGCATATTCATTGGACCAGTCTAGAACGAAACGGGTCCTAATCATGGTAAGCGTTTCGGCATTGAATTCTGTTGTTACAGCAAGGTTTTGTTTATTGATGGTTTGAAGAAAAGCAGTGGAAAATTTACTTGGTGCTACATTTTCTTTTTTTATCATCTCGTCAATAAATATTTTTTTATAGCTCTCCAGTATAATTGACTTTATTTCTGGCGAATAGGTACTGAGCGGCTCCATATTCACAAAAACTTCGCCATACAAAATACTCCATACATTGTCTGCATTGAGATGGTAATATTTGCAGGCGTTGTAATAATTTTTAGAATAATTCGGATCATTCTCAATGCCTTTTTCCCATTGCCGAATCGCTTCATTATTTTGTTGCGCCCATTGAAGATCACCTAATTCATTGTAGAGTGCCCCACTTGTAGGGAATTTTTTAATTCCTTTTTTAAAGAGCTTTTCGCATTCTTTGGTCTGTTCTAATTGCTTATAAAAATTGCCGGCTATCTGATAGCATTGGTCATCAGCCTCATCTTTATCAATAATCATTTTTATGACCTCTAGCCCTTTGTCGTATTCTTTTTGAAAATAAAAGGACAGGGCAAGATCTTTGGTGATTTCGATATTGTTGGGTTCGACAATGGAAGCGCGCTTCAGCAGGAGCGAGGCGTTATTGAAATCATTTTGTTGCATGAAGGACCTAGCTCTTTCTTGCAGCTCTGTTGCTGACTGGGCATCACTGAATTGAACCGAAAAAAAAAGGCTTGCAAAAAAAGCGGCTATTGGAATTAATTTCATCAGCATAAAAGTACTGATATCTGATTAAAGCATAAAATATTCATTTTAAATTTTGCTGTCAGGAGGCATTGCTCGCCGCTTTGGGTATAAGGTCCCTTCGAATTTCAAAAGCTTATCTGGGTAGAAGTGGGGGTAAAAAAAAGGTGTAAGTAAAAATAAAATTGGGCAAGAAGAATTTACGGATGAAATCTTATTGTCGCTTACATTTTTCCGCCCATTCAAAATCTAGTATGGAGTAAATTAGTAAGTCATGGAATTGGTTGTTTACCCATTCCGCCTGTCGCAGCACTGCCTCTTTTTTAAAATGCAATCTTTCCGCAATTGCCTGGCTTTTCAAATTATCCGTCGCTACTTTTATTTCAATTCTATGTAAATTCAATGCTTGAAATCCATACTCAATCAGCGCTTTGCAGGATATAGAGATGATTCCCTTTCCTACTGCATCTTTGCTGAGCCAGTATCCTACTGAAGCATTTTTATCTTGATGATTTATATAATGAAGTCCAATTTTACCAACCGGAATTTTATCCAATAGAATTGCAAAACTCAATTCTTTTCTTTGTTGGTGCAGTAGTTCCGAATTGTTGATATAGCTGCTAAAATCTTCCACGGACTGCATGCTTTCCACCCAGGGTAAAAATTTTGAAAGATGGGTTCGGTTGCTATTGATAATGGCATACAGGGGTTCAGCATGTTTTGCTGCTATTAATTCAAGACTTATATGATCGTCAATTGCTATCGTCATTTGCTTGAAAAAAATAAGTAGCTAGTTAATCAAGTGGGTAAGTAGTCCATCCCTAAGTTTGGGTTCAAACCAAGTGCTTTTGGGGGGCATTACATTCCCGCTGTCTGCGATATCAAACAGCTGTTGAATGCTGACCGGATGTAGGCTGATGGCAACGGCCATTTCACCGCTGTTTACTCTTTTTTCCAACTCTTCCAAACCGCGGATGCCTCCAACAAAATCAATGCGCTGATCGGTACGTTGGTCTTTTATGCCCAGTATAGGGTCTAGTAAATTATTTTGTAAAATGGTTACATCCAAAATTCCGATTGGATCATTTGTGAAGGTATTTTCCTTGGCGGTAAGGCAATACCATTGGTTGCCAATGTATAAACCAAAATCATGAAGGTTTTTAGGTGAAAAAGCTTTTTTGGCTTTTTCTACAATAAATGAATTGGATATTTTTTCTATCAATGCTGCGGCCTCCAGTCCGTTTAAATCCTTCACTACCCGATTGTAGTCCATGATGTGCAATTGGTTGGAAGGGAATAAGGTGGTTAGGAAAATATTGGCTCCTTCAGGTGCATTTTTGCCCAAAGCCTTTCTGACTTTTGCTGCTGACGCTGCCCTGTGATGGCCATCCGCTATATAAGTGAATGGCACTTTGGTTTTAAACAATTCGGTTACTAAATCAATGGTTGCCGAATCATTGATAATCCATATGCTATGTTGAATGCCATCTTCTGCAAGCAGATCGTACACTGGATTTTTTTCTTTTTGCCATTTGCTAATTACTTCGTCGATTTCAGCCACATTTCGGTAGGCTAAAAATACATTCCCCGTTTGAGCACCAGTGGTGGTGATATGGTTGATTCTGTCCTTTTCCTTTTCAGGCCGGGTAAATTCGTGCTTTTTGATCAGATCATTTTCGTAATCATCTACACTGCTTCCACAAACCAATCCTGTCTGGCTTCTTCCATTCATTATTAGTTGATAGATATAATAACAGGGTTTACTTTCCCGAAACAAAATATTTCTACTGATGAAAGCCTCCAGATTATTTTTTGCAGTATCATAGACTTGCTGTGAGTGAATATCTACCTCTTCGGGCAAATCAATTTCACTTTTGGTAATATGTAAAAAACTATTGGGGTTGCCCTGTGCTTCTACTTTTGCTTCCTTACTATTGAGTACATCGTAGGGGCGGGATGCTACCTGTTTGGCATGTTGTGCTTCGGGTCGTAGGGCTCTAAAAGGTTGAATCGTGATCATCATGGAAATATTAACTAATCTGAAATGTATTGTATTAATTATGCATGGGCAGCTGCAAATTCTTTCATTGCATTCACCAAAACGGTAACACTACTAATGGGCAGGGCATTGTATAAGGAGGCTCGAAAACCGCCTACGAGCCGATGTCCTTCTATACCCACAATATTTTTTTCTTTTGTTAAGCGAAGAAAAGCCGCTTCGAGGGATGGATCGTTCATTACAAAACATACATTCATTTTGCTTCTGTCTGCCTTGTCTACTGTACCGCGAAAAAAAGGATTTTCGTCAATTTCAGCATATAGTAAGGCGGCCTTAGCCTCATTTAATTTTTCGATGGCAGCCACCCCGCCTTGGCCTTTTAGCCAACGAAGCGTAAGCATACAAACAAAGACAGCAAAAACTGGAGGTGTGTTGAGCATACTGCCATCATTGATGTGATTGCGATAATCCATAATGGTGGGAATGGCACGCTTAATTTTCCCCAAAATACTTTTCTTAACCACTACCAAATTTACTCCCGCAGGTCCCATGTTTTTTTGAGCGCCAGCATATATCAGGTCGAAGGCATTGAAATCAATTACCCTGCTGAAAATATCACTGCTCATATCTGCTACCAATGGAATGCTGGTATAAGGGATCTTTTGCCACTGGCTTCCATAAATGGTATTGTTGGTGGTAATATGAAAATAGGCAGCATCATTGGGTACTGCAAAATCTTTTGGAATAATGGTGTAATTGCTTTCTTTACCTGAACATACAACCTCTACTTTACCGAAAAGTTTCGCCTCTTTAATGGCTTTTGTTCCCCATACACCGGTATCTGCATAAGCAGCCGTTTCTTTATCATCCAGTAAATTCATCGGTACCTGCATAAATTGAGTGGAGGCACCACCATGCAAAAACAATACTTCGTGCTGCTCGTCCAACTGCATGAGCTCTCTTACCAATCCCCTTGCTTCGGCCATAACCGCTTCAAAACTGGCGGTACGGTGACCCAATTCCAAAATCGACAAGCCACTATTATTATAATCCAATACAGCCTCAGCGGCTTGCTGAAATACTTCTTTTGGTAAAATGGATGGGCCTGCATTGAAATTGTATACCACGGATTCCTATTATTATTAATTGAAATGTATTTTTTTAGAATGCAAAAGTACCCAAATGAACTGTAAGTTTTAAATGAAATATGAAAACTTTTTCTGCAATCAGTGGATTTAATAAGGGAAAAGCAATGCCTTTGATGGGTAAATTGGACCGAATGGCTACTTAAATGCCGTTTGTTAAATTTTGGAGGCATTGTGTGTTTGTTACTCTTCTTCCTGTTTTCCAATCATCTTGGCATTGTTTTTCCAGCTTTCATTCAAAATTTCAAATGCTTTGATGTCAATGGGGGAAAAAGGTTGTTTGGAAAGCGCATGCAAATTTGGCTGCCCCGCATTTACCCAAGCGGTATACCAAAAGGAGGCAATAGAGGCAATTGACAGGCGCATTCTTCTTTCAATCATTCCGTTGAGCATTTTGTCATAAGCAATGGTAAAGGCGGTTGAATATTGCCGGATCAATACACCATTTCGATTTTCAAAACTAAATTTCTGGTTGCTGGGAAATGACCGGGTAAGCTCCCGCTCAAAGGTCAAAACAGAATCGGCTGCTAGGGCGCTTTCCAATACCCTTGACCAAATATAGGTACCTGTGTTTTCGATATAGTGAGCCTTTCCAATAAAGAAATTGAATTCCTTTTCTGCCAGCAATTCGGGCACTCGACTTTCCCAAAACCCATGAATCCCTTTTTGATTGCTATATTGGCCATTGTGGTTACTATTGGCATGCAAGGGTACATGTGAATCTGCAATATAATGGCCTATCTCAGCACTGTTTTTCATAATGCGGCTAAAATCTTTTTCCTTAAATGCACTTGTAAGTCGAAGTAGCATCGTTTGAATATGCCAGGGTACAATGCCGAACATTTTAAGCGAATCCTCACCAAATTTTGCAACGGCTTCTTTCCAGGATCGGGGTAAGTTGGGGTAAGGATAGGGACCGTAATGATCAATATCTATATAGTGACGAGGGCCTTCTTCGCTAACTGCATATCTTCTTTTGTCGGGGTCTACTGCATGCTCGGAGAGGAAGTCTATATGGGGTTTATATAAAACCATCATTTCGGGAGGCAATAAAAAAACAGCCAGGTAATTGATCTTTTGGTGTGCGAAAAATCCCCAGCAGTAGCAGCTGGATGTGAATAAACAACCGATAAAAAGTAACAACAAATACTTCATGGCAAACGAAATTTTTTCCGTTAGCACTTGAAGGGTACAGTAGAGAAATGCTTCTCGTCTAACAGACCCTTAAATTAAGTAGGCTTGCGGCCGTATGCAAGTAAAATGTCATATAAATTTTCCCGTTCGGATAAAATTAACTGTATGATCAAGCAGGCTGTTGTGATTCATTTTCTTGGTGGGCCTGGGCAAAAGGAGTGCTGTCTACTACATCGGTAACACCGCCACTTACTGCAAACTTCATGGTTTGCGCAGCGCTAATATTGGTAATAGGTCTTATCCTTTCTTTGGGTATAATGTATACATTTCCCGCTACTGAATAGGACATCGGAATATAGACGGCCACGTAATTGGGGAAACCAAATTTTTCCATATTGTCTTGTGTAATAAAACCTACCCGCCACACGTCATTGTCATCTACATTAGCCAATACATTCTGGGTAAACTTCTTTTTTTCACCGGCAAAAGCATCAAAAAAGTCTTTGAGGGTAGAATAAATAAATTTGATGCCGGGGGTTTTTTCTAGCAATCTGTCAAAGGCGTCTACAATTTTGCCTCCAATATAATTGGATGAAACATAACCCACCGAAATTACTAGCAAGATAACTACCACAAAACCTAGCCCGGTGATGCGCTTCATATTACCCTGGGCATCGGTCATTAGGTGCGGCATGATGCCATTCATTAGATTGGGTAAAATGCCATCTACAAAATTAAACAAGCTGCTAATTGCCCAAAAGGTGATGGCAATAGGTGCTAGAATCAAGAGACCTTGTAAAAAAAACTGAATTAATTTTTTATAGCCCGAAGATTTTTTCATGAGTAGCTGTTTATAGGTGGTTGACCATTTGAAATTCGCCTGAATGACCCTTCAAAGGTAATCGATTGATCTGCGGTGGGGTATTAAAAATACCAAGAAGTAAAAAAAATCTTGTCGGAAACCTTGGTTACAAAAATAGTTTCCGTAGTTTTGCCCTTTATTATGTCAGATTTAGCACCCGCAGTTAGAATTAAAGAAAAAGCGCATGCCCTTTTTATGCAATATGGCCTCCGTAGTGTCAGCATGGATGATATTGCCAGCAGTTTGGGTATGAGCAAGAAGACGATTTACCAATACTTTGCCGATAAGGACGACCTAGTTTTGGCGGTAATCAGCGAAGAGCTGGAGCGTAATGAAAGTGTTTGTGAGCAATATCAGCAATCTTCTATCAATGCGGTGCATGAAATTTTTCTTGCACTAGATATGGTAGTGGCTTTATTTAGTGCTATGAATCCTTCCTTGATTCACGATATGCACAAGTACCATCCAAAAGCCTTTCTTAAATTTCAACAGTACAAAGACGACTATATATATTCTACCATCCGTGAAAATATGCAAAGGGGTATCCAGGAAGGTCTTTACCGCGAGGGTATCAATTTAGACATTCTGGCAAGATATCGGCTCGAAAGCATTATGCTTCCTTTCAACCCCGAATTTCATAACAAACTAAAATTCAACCTTGCCCAAATAGAGGAAGAATTTATCATTCACTTCCTCTTTGGACTGGCTTCACCTAAAGGATACAAACTGATCAATCAATATCTACAAGAGCGAATTAAACCAACGAATCATGAGAAAAAATAAAAGAAGCAACGCAATACTACCCATTGTTGTTTTGCTAATGGTAGTGCAGTTATCAACGGCACAAACCAAGAATGCATTTTCGGTAAAACAGGCGGTTGATTACGGATTAAAAAATGCCGTTCAGGTAAAAAATGCGCTGATCGATATTAAGATTCAAGAACAAACCAACCGTGAAATAACCGCCGCTGCTTTTCCTCAAATTAATGGAAGCATCACTACAGTTCACTATTTCAACGTGCCGGTTCAATCTATTCCCAATTTTATAGCACCCGCAACCTATAAAGTGTTAAAAGATGAAGGGGTGAAAAATGCAAGCGGCAATACTATCACCAGCCCCAATGGAGGAAATTTTGGCAACCTGCCACTTCAATTTGGAACACCCTGGACATCTAGCGCAGGGCTAGAATTTTCGCAACTTTTGTTTGATGGGCAGGTGTTCGTAGGACTACAGGCAAGAACTGCAGCAATGGCGCTGGCAAAAAAATCTGCAGAAGTAACGGCAGAGCAGATTAAAGCGAATATTTATAAAATATATTACCAGTTGGTAGTGGGCAATAGTCAATTGGCCAGTTTAGAGGCTAATATTGAACGCTTCAAAAAACTGCTATTGGATACAAGGGAAATTTATAAAAATGGATTTGCAGAAAAATTAGATGTTGACAAATTGGTGGTACAACTTAATAATCTTTCTACTGAAAAGGAAAAGGTAATGAATCAACTAACTGCTGGCAATGCAGGTCTGAAGTTTTTAATGAGTATGCCTCAAAAGGAGGAGCTAGTGCTTACTGATTCTTTAACAGAAGAAGAATTAAAATCCAATATTCTCGAAGAGAATGTTAATTATACGGATCGCAAAGAAATTCAGTTGTTTACCCTAGCGGCAAAAATGAACAGTTACAATGTTAAAAGATATAATTTAAGCAGAATACCTACGGTGGCTGCTATTGGATCCTATTCAAAAAATGCGCAGCGAAACACATTCAATTTTTTCGATAAGGGAGATTGGTTTACTACTTCTTTAATCGGATTAAAAATAGCGGTTCCCATTTTTGATGGTTTTGCTAGAAGGTCAAAAATCGCCAGCGCAAAATTAACACTCGAAAAATCAAACAATAGCCTGCAACAGGCCAAGGAGTCCATGGACAATGAGGTGATCCAGGCAAGAATAAAAATGAAATCGGCTATCCTTACTGCTGATGCCCAAAAGCAAAACATACAGTTGGCAGAGGATGTTTTTAGAATAACACAAAAGAAATATGCGGAGGGATTGGGAAGCAACCAGGAAATATACAATGCCCAAACCGAATTAAAAGTGGCTCAAAATAATTATTACGGTGCTTTGTACGATGCCATTTCAGCAAAAATCGATTATTTAAAAGCAGCCGGAAAACTATAAGGAATACTTGTAAAAGAACTAGCTAAAAAGCAGCAATCAACAACGACTAATCAATTAAAAAATAAAATTAATAAAAATAGATGAAGCAATATTTAGTACTCAGCTCGGCTGTAATCATGTTATTATCTTCTTGTGGCAGCAGCAATACCAACAATGGAGTAGCATTAGGTGAGAAAAGAGCAGCACTCGAAAAATTAAAAACTGAAAAAGGAAACTTAGATGAGCAGATAAAAAAAATGGAGGGAGAGATCAGTCTAATGGATCCAGCAAACTCCAATGCACAAAAAGCCAAGTTGATATCCGTGCAGACCTTGCAGCTTGCCAATTTTGATCATTTCATTGAATTACAAGGAAAAATTGACGCAGAAAACACCAGTATTATTACGCCAAGGGGTGCACCCGGACAGGTAAAAGCTATTTTTGTACAAAAGGGTAGCTATGTAAAAAAGGGCCAATTGCTATTGAAGCTCGATGACGCAATTGTCCGTCAGAATGTAGCGGCTGCCTTGCAGGGAATCGAAAGCATAAAGACACAATTGGCTTTCGCTAAAAACATTTACCAACGACAAAAAAATCTATGGGATCAAAACATTGGTTCTGAAGTACAGCTGATAACAGCCAAAAACAATGTTGCAACATTAGAAAATCAATTAAAAGCTACGGAGGAAAATGTTAAAGTAATTCAAGAGCAACTTAATACTACCAATGTGGTGAGTGATGTGGATGGGGTTGCCAATGAGGTCAATATAAGAGTGGGTGAAATTTTTCAAGGGATGAGTGCCCTTGGTATGGCGCAGATTAAAATTGTAAACAATAGCTTGCTTAAGGTGGTGGGAAATATCCCCGAAAATTATTTAGCCAATGTCTCTAAGGGAGCACCGGTTGAAACATTGGTGCAGGATCTTAACAAGACATTTTCCGGAAAGCTGACTTTTGTGGGCGCTTCCATTGACCCATTGTCAAGAGGCTTTATTGTAGAGGCAAAACTACCTTCCGACCCTTTGATCAAACCCAACCAAATTGCGCTCATGAAAATAAAGGATTATACAGCAGCCAGTGCCATTAGCATACCAATCAGCACTTTGCAAAACGATGAAACCGGAAAATTTGTAATGCTGGCAAGTACGGAAGCTGGAAAGCTGGTAGCACGCAAGCGATCCGTCATCATTGGTCTCATCAACGGAGAAATGTTGGAAGTGAAGTCAGGATTAAAAGCTGGCGATGTACTGGTAACAGCTGGCTTTCAAAGTTTATATGAAGGACAGTCTTTGACAATTAAATAGCCGTAAAATTTTTATGGGATTAATCATTGATATTTCTGGTCAACCCCTCAACACCCAGTTGCTTAAGGGAAAGTAATAAAATTAATTGTATGAATGGATTAGACAATTTGAAGAAAAAATTTAAAGAATTTGGACCTACCACTTGGAGTATTAAAAATAAAACTTCCATTTATTTACTGACGTTATTTGTAACGATGGCAGGCGTTTACCAATTTGTAACCTTGCCCAAGGAGCAGTTTCCTGATATTGTAATTCCTACCATTTATGTGCAAACAGTTTATGTAGGCAATTCGCCCAGGGATATCGAAAACTTGGTAACCAAGCCCATCGAAAAGCAGATCAAGGGAATCACAGGAGCCAAAATAAAAAAAGTAACCAGTAGTTCTCAGCAAGATTATTCTGCTATTACAGTTGAGTTTGAAACAAGTTCAAAAACTGAAATAGCACTGCAGAAAGTGAAGGATGCCATTGATAAGGCCAAAAAGGACCTGCCAAAGGATCTTACCCAGGAGCCAACAGCGCTGGAAATTAGTTTGAGTGAGCAGCCCATCATGTATGTCAATGTAAGTGGAAAATATGATTTGGTTAGGTTAGAAAAGTATGCATCTGATCTAAAAGATAAGATAGAGGAACTAAAGCAATTAAATCGGGTAGACCTAGTGGGGGCGCCCGAGCGGGAGTTTCAAATCAATGTAGATAATTACCGAATGCAGGCTGCCAATATAACCTACGATGATATAGCCAATGCAGTGAGCAGAGAAAATCTGGATATCAGCGGAGGCCTTTTGGATATGGGAAATATGCGCAGAAATATTCAGTTGAAGGGGCAGTTTAAAACTGCAACGGATATTGAAAAAGTATTGGTTAGAAATACATCCGGTTATCCAATTTACCTAAAGGATATTGCTGTAATAAGAGACACGATTAAGGAGCGGGAAAGTTTTGCGCGGTTGAATGGTCAAAATGTAATCACACTGAATATAATCAAGCGTGCAGGTGAAAATTTAATTGAAACAAGTGATGGGGTTAAGGCCATTGTTAAGGAAATGCTGGAGAAGGATTTTCCGAAAGACCTGAAGGTGGTAATAACCGGCGATCAAAGTAAGCAAACCAGGACTTCCTTTCATGATCTAGTTAATTCTATTGTGATTGGGTTTATACTCGTGCTGATTATCTTGATGTTTTTTATGGGAGTTACCAATGCATTCTTTGTTGCACTGAGTGTTCCACTCAGTATGTTTGTGGCATTTATGTTTTTGCCGGCTGCGGATATGATTGTAGGCACCCATGTTACTTTAAATTTCATCGTTTTATTTGCATTGCTTTTTGGGTTGGGCATTATCGTAGATGACGCAATTGTGGTGATAGAGAATACCCATCGCATTTTTATAGAGAGCAATGGAAAAATAAATGCGCAAAATAGCGCCCGAATGGCAGCAGGAGAAGTTTGGTTGCCTGTTTTAGCTGGAACCCTTACCACCTTAGCACCTTTTTTTCCCTTACTTTTTTGGCCGGGAATCATCGGTAAATTTATGGTCTATCTGCCGACCATGCTCATTTTTACATTGACTGCCTCACTGATAGTTGCTTTTATAATCAATCCAGTTTTTGCAGTTGATTTTATGAATCACCCCGAGGGTGAAAAGCAATCTAAATCAGCCATTTTCCGAAAACCAATTTTTTGGGTAATTGTTGTTGTTGGGATCCTCTTCAATAGTATCGGGATGGTTCAAAATGCTTCCTTACAAGGAATTGTAACGGGTACGGACATCGTTAATCCAGGCAGCATTTATCATTTCTTCGGTAATTTATTATTGTTTTTTGCTTTGCTAATGGTGTTTAATAAATATGTATTGGATAAAGCGATTCATCGTTTTCAAAACAATGCCTTGCCTTGGATAATGGATCATTATGAAAATTTATTAAGGTGGTCATTAAATGGCTGGAGGCCGGTATACCTTTTGTTGGCAACCATTGGCCTGTTTTTTCTTTCGGTAGTGTTTTTTGGAATGCGTAAAGTACCAGTCGTGTTTTTCCCGGGCAGTGACCCTAATTTTATTTATGTTTATTTAAAGTTGCCGGTGGGTACTTCTGTAAAATATACAGACTCTGTTACCCATATTTTGGAAAGCAGGATCAATAAGGTGTTGAAGATATCAAAAGATACAAGCAATCCAATAGTGGAAAGTGTAATTACCAATGTGGCGGTTGGCGCAAGTGATCCACAATCCGGAGACAGAACTACGCGGAGCGAACTAGGGAGGGTGCAAATTTCTTTTGTAGAATTTGAAAAGCGGGATGGAAAATCAACCAAACCCTTGCTAGATGCAGTTCGGGCTGAGTTAAGGGGTATTCCTGGTACGGAAATTTCCGTAGATCAGGAAAAAAGTGGACCACCAACTGAGCCACCAGTAAATATTGAAGTGGCGAGTGAATCGTTCGATGATTTGATCAAAACATCTGTTCAGCTAAAGAACTATTTGGATTCTATTAATACGCCCGGTGTAGAGGAACTTAAGATGGATGTGGATCTAAATAATCCTGAGATCACGCTTACGGTTGACCGCGAAAGAGCATTGATAGCAGGTGTTAGCAGTGCACAGATAGGAATGCAAATCCGATCTGCCTTATTTGGAAAGGAGGCTTCTAAAATAAAAGAAGGAGAAGAGGAATATAAAATTCAAATCCGAAACCAACAATCACAACGCAAAAGCCTAAGTGACCTGCTCAATATGGAAATAGTTTTTAGGGACATGGCTGCCGGCGGAATGGTAAAACGGGTACCCATTAGTAGTCTGGTAAAAGTAGACCTTACTAGTACGTTGGGAAGTGTAAAAAGGAAAAATTTAAATCGGACCATAACATTGCGATCCAATGTACTGACCGGTTATACGCCTACGGAAGTCAACAACCAGTTGACCAAACATATTGATGGTTTTACCAAGAAGTCCGAAAATGCAAGCATCCGCCAAACGGGTGAGGGCGAACAGCAGGCGGAGACAGGTGCTTTTTTATCGAAAGCGCTGGTGATTGCATTATTGTTGATTTTGTTTATCCTAGTATTGCAATTCAATTCTATCAGCAAGTCGGTTATTATCCTTACGGAGATAATTTTTAGTGTAATCGGTGTATTGATTGGTTTTGGTATCACCAAAATGGAAGTGTCTGTAGTGATGACCGGCATTGGAATTATCGGCTTGGCAGGTATTGTTGTAAAGAACGGAATCTTAGTAATTGAATTTGCGGATGAGCTGCGATCAAGAGGAATGAAGACAAGGGAAGCTGTTATCAAAGCAGGCAAAACCCGTATCATTCCGGTATTGTTAACTGCGCTAGCCGCCATTCTTGCCCTTGTACCGCTAGCCATTGGGTTTAATGTAGATTTCGTAGAAATGTTTGCAGATTTCAACCCCCATATTTTCTTTGGTGGAGGTAATGCAAGTTTTTGGAAGCCGCTTAGCTGGACCATTATTTTCGGTTTAACTTTTGCTTTCTTTATGACCCTGATTATGGTACCAGCCATGTACCTGATTGCAGAAAGGCTGAGAAGACCGATGCGCAGATTATTTGGAGGCAAATGGATCAGTATGCTGGGTATACCTCCCCTAACATTGCTGTTTATGCCATTGATGTTAATCACCATGTTGAAGCATCGCAACGATGTAAAACGAAGAAAGGCAAGAGGAAACAAAGACACCGAAAAATGGAACGAAAGCTGGCTTTAAAATGCCAATAATAAATCATTCATTTAAATGCCGCTCTTGAATTAGGGCGGCATTTTTATTTTACCAGTGCCATTTAGATAGTAACTTCACAAAAAAATTACCATGATAAGCAATCACGAAATAGACTACAAAATATATGGGGAAGAACTTCAGTTTGTAGAAATTGAATTGGATCCTAATGAAACGGCCATCGCAGAAAGTGGCGCCTTCATGATGATGGATAACGGCATAGAAATGCAAACAATATTTGGCGATGGCAGTCAGCAACAATCCGGCGGCATACTGGGAAAGCTGATGAGTGCCGGAAAGCGGTTACTCGTAGGGGAGAGTTTGTTTATGACCGCATTCACCAATGTTGGTCAAGGTAAAAAGAAGGTCAGTTTTGCTTCGCCCTATACCGGCAAGATTATCGTATTCGACCTAAAACAGCTTGGAGGAAAGATCATTGCACAAAAAGACGCTTTTTTATGTGCAGCCAAGGGAGTCAGTATCGGAATTGAATTCCAAAGAAAATTGGGTACGGGAATTTTTGGAGGAGAGGGTTTTATAATGCAGAAACTTGAGGGGGATGGACTTGCATTTGCACATGCCGGAGGATATATTGTGGAAAGGAATTTGTTGCCAGGCGAAATTCTAAAAGTAGATACAGGATGTGTGGTAGCATATACCGCAGACATCGACTTTGATATTGAAATGGTGAGAGGGGTAAAAAACTTTATGTTTGGAGGCGAAGGTTTATTCTTTGCAGTATTAACCGGACCAGGAAAAGTTTGGTTGCAATCGCTCCCCATTAGTAGACTTGCAGGGCGTATTATGCAATATGGCGGCAGCTTCGGCAGAAAAGAAGAAGGAAGCATTCTAGGAGGGCTGGGCAATTTATTGGATGGACGGGAATAGCGATTACTTTCTTTGTTTTAAGTAAAATATAAAAAAAGTGCCGGGAGACCGGCACTTTTTTTATAAATAAATTTTGATTTGCTATTATATTAATCGTATATTTGCGATATAAAATTAATACGATATGGCCATCCACAAAAAAGAAGCTTTTTCAAAAAAAGAACAGGACCTGGCTGAATTTGCAAAAGCATTGGCGCATCCAGCACGCATTGCCATATTAAAAGTATTGGCTCAGCACAACGAGTGCATTTGTGGTGAAATCGTAGACTTGTTGCCACTGGCGCAATCCACCGTATCCCAACATTTAAAGGAACTGAAAAGTGCCGGATTAATTAACGGAGTCGTAGATGGCCCAAGGAGTTGCTATTGCATCAACTGGAAAGCCTTTGAAAAATTTAACGCCGAATTTAGTTTCCTATTCAACCACCTTAAATTAACTAAAATGCAATCTTGTTGTTAGAGTTTAGAAGTTTAGGGTTTAGAGGTTTAGGGGTTTAGTTTTTTATTTATTTTTAACCAATTAAAATACAACTATATGCAAACAGACAATGAGTTAAAAGAAATGGTCCGGTCTAAGTATAGCGAAATAGCCTTGCAGGACAAAGAAACCAATCAGTCCTCCTGCTGCGGCGCCGGAGGTTGTAGCACTGAAGTATACAATATTATGAGCGAAGATTATTCCGCCCTAGCGGGTTATAATGCGGATGCAGATTTAGGACTAGGCTGCGGATTGCCCACAGAATTTGCTAACATAAAATCGGGCGATACCGTGATTGATTTGGGTAGTGGAGCCGGCAACGACTGCTTTGTAGCTAGGCGCGCTACCGGTGAAAAAGGAAAAGTAATCGGCATTGACTTTACGCCTGCCATGATTGAAAAGGCGAGAATGAATGCTGAAAAATTATCTTTTCACAATGTGGAGTTTCGCCAAGGAGATATCGAACACTTACCAGTTTCAGCAAATGTGGCAGATGTAGTGGTAAGCAATTGTGTATTAAATCTAGTACCTAACAAAGCTGCGGTGATTCAGGAAATTTACAGAGTTTTAAAACCGGGCGGGCATTTTTCTATATCCGATATTGTGTTGGAAGGCGCTTTGCCCGACAAATGGAAATCAGTGGCTGAATTATATGCAGGCTGTGTTTCCGGTGCCATAGAAAAGCAAGTATACCTCGACTTGATAGATGCAGCCGGATTTAAAAATTTGGTATTGCAAAAAGATAAACCCATCATTATTCCAGATGATATTTTAATCAATCATTTGTCGAAAGAAGAAATTCTGGCCTATAAAAATGGGAATACTTCTATTAGCAGCGTTACGGTATATGCGGAAAAACCTTTGGCTGATCAGCCCAAAATATGCATTCCCGGAGGAGGTTGTTGCTAATTTTTTTACAATATTCAATTGAATTTAAACTAGCATAAATGATGGAAAACATTCAGTCGGCTCCCCATCCTATATCGGGAGTGAAGAAAATTTTATTTGTGTGTATTGAAAATAGCAACCGCTCACAAATGAGCCAAGCTTTTGCTAAAATACTCGGCGGTGAGCGCGTGGAAGCATATAGTGCCGGAAGCAAGCCAAGTGGTATTGTAAATCCAAAAGCCATTGCAGCGATGCAGGAACTCGGATATGATCTTACTATACACGATAGCAAAAGCCTCGAAGAGGTAAAGGCAGCTGCTCCATTTGACGCAGTGGTAACCATGGGTTGCGGAGACGCCTGTCCCTGGATGCCTGCTAAACAATTTATTGACTGGCAAATACCTGATCCAAAACACATGGAGCCGGTACAATTTAATGAAGTAAGGGATTTTATTAAAGCAAAAGTAAAAACCCTCCTGCAGGAGCTATCATAAAAAAAGCACAAACCTGAATGGTTTGTGCTTTTGAGTAGATTGATTGAGCTATTAGAGCTTCCAGGTTTTTATGATTTCTAAATTTTTCTTAGCACATTCAATTGGAGTAAGTCCTTGGTAAGACTCTTGTTCAATAATAAAATGCTTAGAACCACCTATTTTTTTAGCCAATAAAGCAACAGCTTTAGGATCTATTACCCCAGTTCCTAGAACGGCACTCTCATACACATCCTTCATTTCCACTTGTCCTGTCTTAATTTCATCTTTAACATGTAGGGATTGAAAACGTCCTGGGTACTTTTTAATCCACTCTGCAGCCCTTCCCCCACCACCATACATATTGCCAATATCTAATTGATGAACCACTAATGTAGGATCGGTATTTTGAAGAATTAAATCATACACCGTAGTGTCATTCATTTTGGTTCTAAACTCAAACTCATGATTGTGGTAGCCAAATTTCATTCCGCTTGCCTTACACATTTCGCCAGACTTGTTGAATACATCTAGTAGCGTCATTAGTCCATCATAAGTGCTTCTTATCTTTGAATCCATCGAAGGACTGATTACATAAGTTTGACCTAAAGTAGCCGCGTCTTCTATAGTAAGCTTCCAATCATCCGTTAAAACTTTAGTCGTACTGTCCCAATGTTTCGGATACAATACGGTATGTCCACTTAGCATTGTTAAGCCTAGGTCATCTAATATTTTTTTAAACTCCTTTGCAGTCCAGCCATAAAATTTTCGGTTTACATAATTGGCGTGTTCCACATATTGATACCCCATTTTTGACAAAGCAGTCAAAGTTTCCAATGGTTTTTTATCCATATCGTCGCGCACAGAGTACAATTGGATTCCAATCAATCGCTTGGAAGCGGCCAATTCATTTGGGTATGACCATAAAGCGCTGGGTTGTAAACTAGCCCCAACGAAAGCAAGCGAGGCCGTTTGAATAAATTTTCTTCTTGAATTTTGCATAGCAATTAGTTGTTTAAATAAGCGTACTAAAAATTGAAAAAATAATTAAAAAGGAAAGGGTTGCAGAAGAAATGTCCAAAATTTGGTGTTCTCCCAAACTAATTTTATAGCCAAGGGGGCTGCTTGACAAAAAAATCCCTAAAAGTATTAAATGACTTCCGCCATTTTAGTACTTTTAGGGAAGGTACTTAATTCAAAACTTTTTATCAATTTAATTTTGCACTTGGCATGCAACGGAATAATTTTTTTACAAACTAT
>CANIMM010000028.1 GCA_947468255.1 Chitinophagaceae bacterium
AGTGGTACCAGTTGAAAGAGATAGCTGTGGCGGTTGTTTTCATGCAATTCCTCCACAAAAACAAAGCGAGATCAAATTGCGTAAAAAAGTAATTGTTTGTGAAAACTGTGGTCGTATTTTAGTGGATACGGATTTGAACGACAGCATTGTGATCAATTAATTGGTATTTAATATCCTATTTAGTATATGAAAAGCACTTCAATTTTGAAGTGCTTTTTTCGTGTCAACAGTAGTTGAAAAATTTATCCCTACAATCTGTGTAATCAGTGCCAAAAAAAAACTAATTTGCTTGCTATATGCTTCATAGACTCCATATACAAAATTATGCAATCATTGATGAGATCTCAATCGATTTTTCATCTGGTCTCAATATCATCACCGGTGAAACGGGGGCGGGAAAAAGTATTCTGATGGGTGCACTCAGCCTGATATTAGGGGAGCGTTCGGGTAGTAACACCTTGTTGAATAAGGAAAAAAAATGTGTAATAGAGGGTTACTTTACCGTAGCGGATAATCAGCAGGTAAGGGCATTTTTGAAAACAAATGAACTTGATCTAGAGGATGAGTTGTTGGTTAGAAGGGAAATTTCGGTAAGTGGAAAATCAAGGGCTTTCATCAATGACACTCCCGTTAATGTAGCCCAATTGAAGGAATTGGGTTCAATGCTGGTAGACCTGCACCAACAGTTTGATACATTGGAATTGGGTGACAATGATTTCCAACGTGCTGTCGTAGACGCTTTGGCAGACAATATTGAAAGGCTTTCCGAATTTAGTGTTGTTTTTACTGCTTATACCAAATCCAATAAAGAGCTCGCTGCACTTAGATTGGAACAACAAAATGCGCAGGCTACGCTCGATTATAACCAGTTTTTGTTTGATGAACTCGAGGAAGCTGGTTTCAAGGAAAATGAGTTGGAACAGTTGGATGCTGAAATCAAATTGTTGGGTAATGCTGAAAATATCAAGCAACAATTGAGTAGTATTTACACCCCATTAACGGCTGCTGACACACCCATTGTCCAACAATTAAAGACGCTCAGCAATAAGTTGCAATTCCTCGAACAATATCATTCAGCCATTTTGGAACTCAATACCAGATTGCGAATTGCCCAAGTAGAACTAGCCGATATTGGGGAAGAACTGGAACGTATTGACGAGGGAGTGCAATATAGCCCCGAAAGGATACAGCTGGTAAATGATAAATTGTCTGTCGGTTACAAATTGCTGAAAAAGCATGCGGTTACCACTACCGCCGATCTGCTGGCAATCAAGGCCTCGTTAGAAGATAAACTGACTGCAATAGTCAATATCAGCGAAGCGATTGCAGCAAAGGAGCAGCAGGTAAGTCAATTATTGCATCGCTGTGACCTGTTAGCAGGCGAAATTTCGGCGCAAAGGCATAAAACAGCCAATCCGCTTGCTGATAAAGTAAACAGCCTATTATCGCAGATAGGGATGCCCAATGCTCAAATTGTTTTGAAGATAATTGATACTGCTTTGCATAGTAATGGCATCGATGCGATTGATTTTTTATTGGATGCTAATAAAAGTGGTCGTTTTGAACCCTTGGGCAAAGTTGCCAGTGGGGGAGAGCTTAGCCGCATTATGCTTTGTATTAAATCATTGGTAGCCCGAAAATTACAATTACCCACCCTGATATTTGACGAAATTGATACCGGTATAAGTGGGGAGGCAGCTAAGCAAGTGGGGGCAATAATGAAAGACCTGTCAGGCTCGCATCAGTTGATATCCATCACCCACCAGCCACAGATTGCTGCTAAGGCGACTGCACATTATTATGTTTACAAGGCGGTACAGGGTAATAAAATCACCACTTCCATCCGGTTGCTGAACGAACCCGAACGCATCAACGCAATTGCCCAGATGCTAAGTGGAGAAAAGCCGACCGCTGCCGCATTGGAAAATGCACGAGAGATGTGCCGAGGGAATTGATTAACTGATAACTGGTAAACTGATAACTGAAAGTTTTTAAACCTTCCGGCTTTTATCCCAATTCCACCAATATTAGACTTACATCATATATCCCCTTGATTCTTTCTTTTAGCCTTGTTTTCATTAATTTACGCAACAATTTTTCTTTCAAAAATAAGAATGCTATTTTTACCGCTCAAATTAAACCAACATGCCATACAATTTACTTAAAGGAAAAAAGGGAATCATATTTGGAGCACTAGATGAAAAATCGATTGCTTGGAAAACTGCCTTGCGCTGCCATGAAGAAGGAGCAGAGATTTTGCTGACCAATGCCCCTGTTGCGATGCGGATGGGAGAAATCAATAAGCTTGCTGAGATCATAAACGCTCCGGTAATACCTTGCGATGTTAGCAGTAATGACGACGTGTTGAACCTAATCACTAAAGCTAAAGAGCATTTTGGAGGAGGAGTGGATTTTATTCTGCATTCTGTAGGCATGAGCCTCAATGTTCGGAAGGGCAAACATTATACAGATATTGATTATGGTTTCAATGCCAAAACATTGGATATATCCGCTATGAGTCTACATCGTGTATTGGCTACCGCTATGAAGCTCGATGCAATCAATGAATGGGGAAGTGTGGTAGCGCTTACTTATATCGCAGCCCAGCGCGTATTTCCCGACTACAATGAAATGGCAGATGCCAAGGCATTGTTGGAAAGTGTTTCCCGTAGTTTTGGATATCATTATGCCCAGCAAAAGCATGTTCGGGTAAATACCATTTCGCAGTCGCCTACAAGAACCACTGCAGGCAGCGGAGTGAAGGGCTTCGATGGCTTTATTACCTACGCCGAAAAGATGAGTCCATTGGGTAATGCCAGCTCTGAAGATTGTGCCAATTATTGTGTCACCCTATTCAGTGATCTTACTAGAATGGTGACCATGCAAAACCTTTTTCATGATGGAGGGTTTTCTTATACAGGGGTTACACATTCCGTCATGGAGCTAATGGAAAAATAATCTTTCCAACTCCAGCTCATTCAGGTGTTGGTCTTTTAAATTGGAAGTAAAAGTCATTTCGAATTGTAAAAAAATGTGCAATGGATTGGATTGAAGTGGTGGGACTTTCAGGTTCCGTTTTAAGCAGCTTTACCTTTATGCCGCAGGTTTATCAAACCTGGAAAACAAAAAGTGTTGAAGACCTTAATTTTTTTATGATACTGATGGCTTTCATAAGTACCATTATCTGGCTGGTATATGGAATTGGGAAGGGGATTCTGCCTGTGACCATCTGTAATGGGGTTATTTGTTTTTTATCCCTGCTACTGATCTATTTTAAATTCAGATTTACTAAAAAATAATACCCCATCCATTGGTAGTGAGGATTGAAAGTTGAATATCGGCGGAAGTTCTTTTGGAGTATCGTTTACAGGTCAGGGTTACTTTAACTATAATTACTACGAAAGCCACCAATTTTTACATTGGTGGCTTTTATGTTGATATTTCATTCAATTTATTGGGGGTATCAGTGCCTAATCATGCAGCTTAATACTCGTCCTCGTTGAAAAAGAAATCTTCCTGACTTGGGTAGTCGGGCCAAATATCCTCCAGCCCTTCATATAATTCACCTTCGTCCTCGAGTTCCTGCAGGTTTTCAATTACTTCAATAGGCGCACCACTTCTAATGGCATAGTCTATCAGTTCATCTTTTGATGCAGGCCAAGGCGCATCTTCTAAATGGGAGGCTAATTCTAGGGTCCAAAACATCTTCTGTGTAGATTTAATTTTTGCAAATGTAAAAGTTTGGAGGCATTAAACAAATGTATTTTTTACCCAAACATTTTTGAGGGGTTAATAACTATTAAAAAATCACCTGAATGACTTGTTAATTCTTAAGAATTAGTTACTTTAGCCAGATGCTAACTGCGACGAATATAGTAAAAAATTACGGAATCCTGCCTGTTTTAAAGGGGGTGGATATACAGATTAAAAAGGGTGAAATTGTGAGTATCGTAGGTTCCTCCGGTGCTGGAAAAAGCACGCTGCTGCACATTCTTGGCACTTTGGATAGGGCAGATGAGGGTGCGATTATGCTTGATGGGCAAAGGATTGAGGCGCTTTCTGGCAGGAAATTGTCGGCCTTCCGAAATAAAAATATCGGCTTTGTTTTTCAATTTCATCACCTTTTGCCGGAGTTTACCGCCCTGGAAAATGTTTGTATTCCCGGATGGATAGCCGGCAGAAAAAAAAAGGAAATCATTGAAAGGGCAAGCCAATTGTTAACAACTTTAGGTCTTTCTGCTCGGTTGGAGAGTAAACCGCAGCAACTTTCCGGGGGAGAACAGCAAAGAGTGGCTGTAGCCAGAGCGCTGATTAATAATCCATCCATCATCATGGCGGATGAGCCTACCGGTAATTTAGATAGCGTAAATGCCAAGGAATTACACCAGTTGTTCATTGATTTGAGAAATCAGTTTAATCAAACCTTTCTGATAGTGACCCACAATGAAGAATTGGCCCAAATGAGTGACCGGATATTGCAAATGAAGGATGGAAGGATAATTAACTAATTAATCCGAGGTTTCCATTCTACCTCCACTACCCCCAGTTGATGGGAAATATACCTGCTTAAAACAAAAAGGTAATCACTCAGCCGATTGATGTATTTAATTACTAGGGGGTCTACAAATAGTTCGTGTTCTTGCATATTTACACATAATCTTTCTGCACGCCTGCATACGCAGCGGGCCACATGCGTGGTAGAAACAGCGGGATGTCCACCCGGTAATATAAAATGCTTCATTGCTGGAAGCAACTCGTTCATGTTGTCTATTTCATTTTCCAAGGAATCAATATCCCCTTCTTTAAGGTCAGGTATTTTCATCAAGGGAGCTTTTTCGGGGTCGCAAGCCAAGGAGGAGCCTACTGTAAATAAACGGTCTTGGATTTCCTTTAACATACCCTTGCTGGAGTTGTCGGTCGACAAATCAATTACTAGGCCGATGTATGAATTTAATTCATCAATGGTGCCATAGGTTTCAATGCGTAAATGACTTTTAGGAACCCTTGTTCCTCCAATTAAACTGGTAGTGCCAAGGTCTCCACTTTTTGTATATATTTTAAATGCCATTGTTGAAAGAATGTTTTTTTGGCAACAAAAAAAGTAAATTAGTTAAAAAACAAATGCATTTAAGCTGTTTGTGTAATCAAGGTTGGGTGGGCGTTTAATTTATCACTTTCAATGACCCCGTCTCTTAATCTCACCACTCTGTGAGCGAAGCCTGCAATATCTTCTTCATGTGTAACTAGTATCACGGTATTGCCATCGTTGTGAATCTTGCCTAAAATATCCATTATTTCATGAGAAGTTTTTGAGTCGAGGTTACCGGTAGGCTCATCTGCGAGAATAATAGAAGGGTTATTAATAAGGGCCCTTGCAATGGCGACACGCTGACATTGTCCTCCACTTAGCTCATTGGGCTTATGGGTACTTCGGTCTTCCAATTTCACCTTTCTCATCACATCCATTGCACGTTCCATTCTTTCGGCTTTTCCGATACCGCTATAGATCAGTGGCAATGCCACATTCTCTAATGCAGTTAGCCTAGGTAATAAATTAAATTGTTGAAATACAAATCCAATTTCCTTATTACGCACTTCCGCCAAATCATCATCTGGCATACTGCTTACGTCTTTTCCATTGAGTATATATTTTCCTCCCGAGGGTGTATCGAGGCAGCCTAAAATATTCATGAGGGTTGATTTACCTGAACCGCTGGGCCCCATCAATGCTACATATTCATTTTTATAAATATCCATATTGAGCCCTTTTAATACCTGCAACTCCTGCTTTCCGAGATAATAACTTTTTACGATATTCTCTAAATGAATGATTCCTTGCATAAAGATTTATTGTTAGTGGATTATTTTATTTAAGGATGAATGGTTGAGTCGTTAATAATGATCCATCACAACTATTACCAAAGCATTACTGATGTTTGAATTCAATATTTTTTAAACTCAACTAAAAAATTATTTTTTAATAACTTTTGGAACCTTGAAAAATTGCTCATCCTTCAGTGGGGCATTCTGTAAGCCGTCTTCCCTACTGATACTGCCTTTTACTACATCTTCCCTTAGCGAATTGATATTGTCACTCATATGCAACAAGGGGGCTACCCCCGTGGTATCTAGCTCATTGAGTTTTTCTACAAACTGAATCATCCGCTGCAGGTCATTTTTGATAGCTGACTTTTCTGCATCATCAAACTGTAGTCTAGCAAGGTTGGCCAGTTTATCTACCAATGCATCATTTACTTCCATGGAGCAAAAATAATGGATTCAAATTATATGTACTCATTAATTGGATAAGTGGTCGTAGTTGGTATTCCAAGGGGGGTAAAAGCCTCATGTAGTTCATTTTCTAAACCAGTAAAATTTACAGCTTCGGCACCCTTTTTTGGTAAAAATTGCCATTCTTTCCTTCAAAGCCACCCATCTTGGCATTCCTGTTCAATAATGGCATGCATTAAAGCGAAGTCTTCATTGCCATACAATGCAGCTATGGCTGCAGTATAGCCTATTTAAAAATTGGCAGCAGACATTGAAATTTTTCATTTCACTTGTCCATTCACAATTGAGTTTTGTTATCTTCGCCATCCTTATGACTGGAAAAAAGAAAATAGTAATGAGTGGCATTCGCCCAACCGGATTTTTGCATTTAGGTAATTATTTTGGAGCTATCCAAAATTATGTCAAAATGCAGGATGAATTTGAATGTTATTTTATGGTGGCCGATCTACATTCACTCACCACGCACCCAGATACTAGCGAACTGAAAACTAATGTATACAGGGTATTGGCAGAAAATATTGCCTGTGGTTTGGATCCGGATAAAGTTGCCCTTTACTGTCAAAGCCATGTATATGAAACAGCTGAATTATACTTATACCTCAATATGCTGGCTTATATTGGCGAACTTGAAAAAACCGTTACTTTCAAAGATAAAGTGCGCCTGCATCCCGAAAATATCAATGCTGGACTGTTAACTTATCCTGTATTACAAACCGCTGATATTATTCTGCATCGTGCTAGTTATGTACCGGTAGGCAAAGACCAGGAGCAACATTTGGAAATGGCCCGCAATTTCTCCAATCGATTTAATTTTCGTTACGGTGAAATATTTCCCGAACCGCATGCATTCAACTATAACCAAGTATTGGTAAAGGTTCCTAGTCTGGATGGAAGCGGCAAAATGAGCAAAAGTGAAAACCAGTTAGCCACCCTGTTTTTGGCGGATGAAGATGATTTGATCAGAAAAAAAGTCATGAAGGCAAAAACGGATAATGGACCCACTGAAAACAATTCAGACAAACCGGATTACATAGAAAACATTTTTGGTTTAATGAGATTGGTCAGTAGTGAAGATGTGATAGCAAAATTTGAGCACGATTATAACCATTGCGTCATTCGGTATGGGGATATGAAAAAGCAGTTGGCAGAAGATATGGTTTCCTTTATATCTCCTATTAGAAACAAGGTAAATGATATTCTCAATGACGAAGCTTATTTAAAGAGAGTGATGCAGCAGGGAGCGGAAAAAGCAAGAAAAAGTGCAAAGGCTACCATGGAGCTGGTAAGGGAAGCGATGGGTTTACATTATTGATTATCCCCCTAAATCATCGGGGATGGGGATGCTTGTACAGCATTCTTTTGGAAGGCTAGTTGCTGAAATCCCTCGAAAAGGAAGCTAATCCTACTTAATGGCAACAGAATGAATTTTTATAACCGGATTCTTATTATGTTTGCTTACTTTCAATGAGTAAATGACCATTCGATACAATTCTTAATATTATCCTATAAAGTGTGGGTATGGCAAAAATAAAAAAACCAAAGCATATTGCAGTAGCCGGTAATATCGGTGCTGGTAAAACGACTTTAACGGAAATGTTGAGTAAGCATTATAAATGGATTCCACAATTCGAAGACGTGGATCATAACCCTTACCTCAACGATTTTTACGAGGATATGCCCAGATGGAGTTTCAACCTTCAAATATTTTTTCTTAACAGCCGTTTGAACCAACTGCTTGAGATAGATCGTGGTACCGAAACCGTTATTCAGGATAGGACCATTTATGAAGATGCCAATATATTCGCTCCCAATTTGCATGATATGGGATTGATGGGAAAAAGAGACTTTGATAATTATTTCCAGTTTTTTGAAACTTTGAAAACCATGGTAAAGCCTCCCGATTTACTGATTTATTTGAAAGCTTCTGTGCCTACGCTGGTGGCTCAAATACAAAAAAGAGGCCGGGAGTATGAAGAAAATATCCGCCTCGATTACTTAAAAAAATTAAATGATTATTACAATAATTTCATTGAAACATACAAAGAGGGCCCCCTTTTAATCATTGATGCCGATAATAATAAGTTTGCTGAAAATGAAGAGCATTTGGGACAGATTATTTCAAAAATTGATTCTACCTTATTTGGCTTATTTTGATCGTGTACAATTAAGATCTCATTTCGTCGGTAAACTGTCTGCTCTTTTTTTTGTGCCGCCTCCCTGCTATTTTTGTACAATTTTGTTACTCGTTAAAAATCAGTTGATCCTATTCCGTATAGCGTATCATCCAATTACTATTTATCCACAAGGGGCATCTTTTTTTATTTTACCAGCATAACTTTACTTCATGAATCATTTCAATTACAATGGCAAACTGTATCCTGAGGGCAGTCCAATTATTGGGGCCGACAATCGAGGCTTGAGATATGGGGATGGTTTATTTGAAACCATCAAAATGAAAAATGGAAAGCTACTTTTTGAAGACGAGCATTTTGCACGCCTTTGGAAGGGGATGAAGGTATTGGAATTTGACATTCCCAAACATTTTACGGTAGAGGTTTTGCAAAAAGAAATTAGTGCTTTGGCTCAGAAAAATGGGCATGAAGGAGCTGCAAGAATCAGGTTAAATATCATTAGGGGAGATGGGGGACTGTACGATGCAAAAAATCATTTGCCGGCTTATATTATTCAAACTTGGCCATTGGCGCAAGGCAATGGGGAATGGAACAGCAATGGACTGGTGTTGGGAATTTATGAGCCCGCAAAAAAAAGTTGCGACATACTCAGTAACTTAAAACACAATAATTATCTTCCTTATGTACTGGCTGCCCTTACTGCCAAAAAAGAAAAGTGGAACGACGCCATTGTGTTGAATACACATGGAAGAATTTGTGATACTACCATTGCTAATATTTTTATTATAAAAGACAATATGGTGTACACTCCTTCATTGCAGGAGGGTTGTGTTGCGGGGATCATGCGACGAGCTGTAATTCAAAATTTGTTGGAATCAAATTGGCAGGTGGTGGAAAAAGAAATTGCCATAACGGATCTATTGGAAGCAGAAGAGGTTTTTTTAACCAATTGTATGTACGATATCAGGTGGGTGCAACGTATTGGGGATATTGTATACCAAAATGGGGTGACCCAGAAAATATTTTCTACTATACAGCCAACCATTTCACAGTAGGCTTGTTTAACAATGATCAAATGCAAAAAGTGAATATTATATGGTTTCGGCGCGATCTTCGGCTCAATGACAATGCCGCTCTTTACCATGCGCTTCAGTCAGGAATTCCCGTATTACCCATCTTTATTTTTGACAAAAACATTTTGGACAAGCTCGATCAAAAGGCAGATAGGAGGGTAGCATTCATCCATTCCGCGCTGGAGGAAATGCAGCAAAAGTTGCTAAAAATGGGTTCTTCATTGGAAGTATACTACGGTACTCCACTAGAAATATTTAAAAGTCTGGCCGGCAAATATGAACTGGTGCAAGTATTTGCCAACCACGATTATGAACCTTATGCGTTGGAGAGGGAAAATGCGACCCGCCATTTTTTAGAAACTAACCATACGACTTTGGTTACATTCAAGGACCAGGTGGTGTTTGAAAAAAATGAAGTGGTCAAAGACGATGGTACACCGTATACCATATTTACCCCTTACAGTAGAAAATGGAAGGCAAAATTGATCGATGACCATTTACAACCCTTTGCAACCGAAAAATATTTTAAAAATTTTTACCAGCAATCTGCGCATCCTATTCCTACTTTGCAATCGATGGGTTTTATTGAAGTGGATAAGCCTTTTCCTTCACAATCATTGAATGAGGAGTTGGTGAAAAAATACTCGGATCAAAGAAATTTTCCGGCAATTGAAGGTACTTCCAAATTGGGGGTTCATTTGCGCTTTGGCACCATCAGCATTCGGGAACTAGCCCGAAAAAGCAGGGGACTTTCTGAAACTTTTTTGAATGAATTGATTTGGAGAGATTTTTATCATATGATTTTATTTCATTTTCCTCAGGTGGGCCACTACAAAGCCTTTAAGCCCCAGTATGACTTGATTGAATGGCGAATAGAAGAGGGTGAATTTGAGCGCTGGTGCAATGGGCAGACCGGTTACCCCATTGTAGATGCTGGGATGCGGGAATTAAATGAAACCGGATTTATGCATAATCGGGTACGCATGATCGTTGCCTCTTTTCTTACTAAACACTTGCTGATAGATTGGAGGTGGGGAGAAGCCTATTTTGCCCAAAAACTCTTAGATTACGACCTAGCGGCCAATAATGGTGGGTGGCAATGGGCAGCGGGAAGTGGTTGCGATGCGGCACCCTATTTTAGAATATTCAATCCTTATCTACAGACTCAAAAATTTGATCCAAAATTAGCGTATATAAAAAAGTGGGTACCTGAATTCCAAGAATTTACCTATCCTGCACCCATTGTGGTGCACGAAGATGCAAGAAAAAGATGTCTGGAAGTATATGGAAAGGCATTGAAAAAATAATCTATTACTGATTGGTAATCAATATCAAAATGGTGATAGAAAGTATCAAAAATGAATAGAGATAAAGTGAATGAAGCTTCTTTTTTTCTTTAACTAAAAAAAACAGGGAAACGAGCGGCAGACCGAATAACATAGCCAAATTGGGAAGCCAGAGTATCTCATAGATGGCTCCTACAACTGGATAGCGGTAAGTATTTAAAAAACTGCCTCCCAACCAAAATAACGACACCTCCATACTCAGAGCGAACAAAGTCTTGCTTAGGTTTGAATGGCTCATTTTTTATTTATTATACAATCAAATAGGCTTTAAGGGGCTACAAAAATATCCTCCATCTTTTTTGAATTTTCACTGGACTGTATCGGGTGATTTTCTAGGAGCTTCAGAATAGCATTTTTGCCCATATCACCTAAATCGAGCGAATACTCATTTACATACAAATCGATGTGCTGTCGCATTACTGACTCACTCATTTCCTGAGCATGGCTTCGAATATAATCATTTAGCAACGGGTAATTTGAAAAAGCATATTCAATACTTTCTTTAATGAGTGTATCAATGGTATGTTGTGTTGAAATATCAATTTCTTTTTTGATAACAATTCCCCCCAGTGGAATGGCATTGCCAGTTTTATTCTCCCAATAATCACCGAGGTCGATGATTTTTTTTAAGCCTTTAGCTTCATAGGTAAATCGGTTTTCATGAATAATCACTCCTAATCCCTTGTTAGCTAAAACAAAATTTTCAATTTCATCATAGCGAAGAAAAACTTTGTTTTTTGCATTTGGATAGGCCATCGAAAAAAGGAGGTGAGCAGTGGTGTTTTCTCCAGGAATAGCTACCAATATGTCTTCTATCGGCTGATCATTAATTATTGAAGCGGAAATCAATAAGGGGCCTACGCCTTTTCCTAGGGCACTACCACTATTCATAACGCTGTATTTGTCTAGAACCAGCGGCAGTACTCCATAGCTTAGTTTTGTGATGGAGAGCTTTCCTTCGAGTGCCCATTGATTCAGGGTTTGCACATCTTCAAGTAGTACTTCAAATGCTAAACCTTTCGTGTCGATCTTATGATTGACCATTGCGTCAAAAATGAACGTATCGTTGGGGCAGGGAGAGAAGCCAAGGGTTAGTTTCATATTAAATAGCTTTCGGGGTTTGGCTCATTTTTTACTTTGACAGTTCAAATTCACTTGTAATCAAATCAATTATTTTTTTCAATTCATTGTTCAAATTGCTAATCGCTTCTTTGATCTTCCATTTGCTTTTATCCCTTTCACCCACCCAGTTAGAAATGCTTCTTATTTGAATAAACGGTATATTTTGCTGTAGCGCTACAAAATGCAGTGCGGCTCCTTCCATACTTTCTATATCAGGCGAAAAGTTACTGATTGACTGTTGCTTTTGTAATATGCTATCACTCACCTTGTTTACAGTAATTGCTTTTACGGATCTTAATTTTGATCGAGAAAAAAGGGTAGTGGGGTTAACTAGCCAACCGTCGCTAAATGGGAATTCATTTTGGTTCGCAAATTCTGACCGGAAAATGGGGGTAAACTGTTCTTTTTGTTCCATACCAATATCTCCAAAAGTATCCTGCTTTACCAATACCACTTCACCTAGGAGCTGCTTTTCGGAAAATGCACCGGCAATTCCTGCTTGAATGATAAGGTCGGGTTGAATTTGTTGAATTGTTTTTTGTAAATGGTACAGTGTAGCTGGAACGCCTACCCCTGTAATGAGCACATCAACTGCTTTATTTTCAGCTCTAAATGGTTCGATTTCATATTCAGTGGCTGCTATCAATAAAATTCGCATAGTACAAATTTCGGCTATAGTCTTCATATTTTGGTATTTTGAGACTACCTTCGCCGAAATTTCCAGAATAGACAATGGTTTACATTACAAGAATAGAACATTTTAACGCAGCTCACCGACTTTTTAATCCAAATTGGACTAGAGAGAAAAATGAGGAGGTATTTGGTAAATGTGCGAATGAAAACTGGCATGGGCATAATTTTGAGCTCTATGTCACGTTAAAGGGGGAGCCTAATCCAGATACCGGTTTTGTGTTTGATGTTAAAAAACTAAGCATTATTGTACAGCAGCAGGTGATTGATAAACTTGATCATAAAAACCTCAATTTAGACGTTGATTTTATGGCTGGCAAATTATGTTCTATCGAAAACCTAGTGATAGGGATATGGGATCAATTGGTACCCCATTTGCCCAAGGATGTTAACCTACACAGTCTAAAATTGTATGAAACTCCAAGAATTTTTGTTGAATATTTCGGCCATTAATTAGCTCAAGCAGCCTTTTTATTTGATTACCGTAAACAATTGGTAACTTCAAATGTTATTTAATTTAAGAGTTGATGTGTTTGAACAGCAGACTTCTGTTATAACCTTCAGGATTAAACGTTCTAAACTAATTCCCTGATTTTATGTTTAAATGTTATTGCTACGGTTTTAACCATTTCAATTAAACAATGTAATTTAATATAGGTATGAACAATAAGGTGTCAGTTTTTCGAAGGGAGCATTTTAATTCGGCCCATAGGTTAAATAATCCGGCATGGGATGCGGCAACCAATGCAAGGGTGTTTGGTAAATGCAATAATCCTAATTACCACGGTCATAATTACGAATTGGTGGTAAAACTTACCGGAATACCTGATGAAGCTACCGGTTATGTATATGACCTTAAATTATTAAGTGATCTCATCCAGCAATATGTGTTAGAGCGGTTTGATCACAAAAATCTCAATGAGGATACAGTAGAGTTTAAAAAACTCAATCCCAGTGCAGAAAATATTGCAATAGTTATTTATAATATTTTGAGAGAACAAATAGACCTGAAGATTGATTTGCAGATTCGTTTGTATGAAACAGAAAGAAATTTTGTTGAATATCCGGTTAACTAAATAAAAAAAATACCAATGGCTTATAAAAAAATTGAACAATATGACCAGCCTGTTACTGAGGGTTTGATAAAGAGTTACACTGAGGCGTTGGGATTATTGGGGGAGGATCCCAAAAGAGAGGGGCTTCAAAAAACTCCAGAAAGGGTTGCAAAAGCAATGCAGTTTCTAACGCAGGGGTATCAGCAAGATGCCAATGCGATTTTGAACTCTGCAAAATTTCATGAAGAGGTGAGTGAGATGATTATTGTTAAGGACATCGAATTGTATAGTATGTGCGAGCATCATATGCTTCCTTTTTATGGGAAGGCGCATGTTGCATATATCCCCAATGGCTGGATTACCGGCTTGAGCAAAATTGCCCGTGTGGTGGATGTGTACAGCAGGCGTTTTCAGGTTCAAGAAAGGCTTACCCATCAAATTCTCAATTCAATCAAAGAAACCCTCAACCCAATGGGGGTGGCGGTTGTTATTGAGGCTTCACATCTTTGCATGATGATGCGGGGCGTTCAAAAACAAAACTCGGTAACCACCACCTCTGCTTTTTGGGGTGAATTTGAGCAAAATGAAACTAGGAGTGAGTTTCTCAAGTTGATTAGCGCCAAGCTTCATTAATACAACTTCTTCCTTTTAATATTATTTATTAAGGAGGGGAGGGAAACCCTAGATAGCCTCAATATTAATTTTATTCTGATTTGTGTCGGTTTAAAATTTTATTTTTGAACAAAATTTATAGGTAGTATGGCAAATGCATTTGTTTTTCCAGGTCAAGGTTCGCAGTTTAGTGGTATGGCCAAAAATTTATACGAATCGAATCCTTTTGTAAAAAACTTATTTGAGCAGGCGAATGAAATTTTGGGGTTTCGTATTTCTGATATCATGTTTACGGGCAGTGACACTGACCTGAAGCAGACGAGTGTAACACAGCCAGCAGTATTTTTACATTCTGTTGCAGCTTTTAAAACATTGCAAGATGTAAAGCCAGATATGGTAGCAGGGCATTCATTGGGAGAATTTTCTGCTTTGGTGGCCAATCGGGTATTGAGTTTTGAGGATGGATTAAAGTTGGTTTTCATTAGGGCTACTGCAATGCAAAAAGCTTGTGAACTGGCGCCTTCTACTATGGCGGCAGTGCTTTCTTTGGCAGATGAGAAGGTGGAGGAAGTATGTGCTGCAGTGTTGGCCGAAACTGGGGAAGTAGTGGTGCCTGCAAATTATAATTGTCCTGGACAGCTAGTCATTAGCGGTTCGGTAAAGGGAATTGAAATAGCCTGTGAAAGAATGAAGGCCGCCGGTGCAAAAAGAGCCATTGTATTGCCCGTTGGTGGTGCATTCCACTCGCCATTGATGTTACCTGCAAGAGAAGAACTTGCTGCAGCTATTGAGGCTACCACTTTTTACCAATCATCTTGCCCAGTGTATCAAAATGTAGTTGCCAAAGCAGTTACTGATTCAGCCGATATTAAAAAAAATCTGATTGATCAGCTTACCGGTGCAGTTCGATGGACACAAAGTGTTCAAGCGATGGTAGCGGATGGGGCTACCCATTTTACGGAAGTGGGGCCAGGCAAAGTATTACAGGGTTTGATTCAAAAGATTAATAAGGAAATGATCGTGGATGGGGTGAACTAATAAATGAAACTAGCTAATTTGATATAATAAAAAACTCCCGGCTTTTGACTGGGAGTTTTTTATTACATTAAATGGACTACTAAATCCAGCTGGGGATTCTAAATACTTAAGGTGCTCAATACATTGTTCATGTTTCTTACAGCCTCGGCACTTTTGTTGAATGCGGCCTGCTCTTCCTCATTTAATTTGTAGTCAATAATTTTTTCCCAACCATTTCTTCCAATAATGACTGGTACTCCCATACAAATACCTGTTTGACCATATTCGCCTTCTAGGCTAACACAGCAAGTAAATAATTTTTTCTCATCCCTTACTATACTTTCTACCAAAGCTGCAGTTGCTGCACCTGGCGCATACCAAGCAGATGTACCCAATAGGCCGGTCAGCGTAGCTCCGCCCACCATAGTGTCGGCAGCTACTTTTTTAAGTGTGTCTGCATCCAAGAAATTGCTTACTGGAGAACCCTGGTATGTGGCTAATCTTGTTAAAGGAATCATAGTGGTATCTCCATGTCCTCCTACCACCACACCTTGCAGATCGGTAGAAGTGCAGCCAATTGCAGTAGATAAATAATATTTAAAACGGCTACTATCCAAAATACCGCCCATTCCAATAATTCTATTCTTTGGCAAGCCGCTTGATTGAAGTGCCAGATAAGTCATCGTATCCATTGGGTTACTGATGATAATGATAATGGCATTGGGAGAATGTTTTAGTATGTTTTGTGTAACCCCCTTAACAATTCCAGCATTGATGCCAATGAGTTCTTCCCTGGTCATTCCTGGTTTGCGTGGAATCCCTGAAGTAATTACTGCTACGTCTGTACCTGCAGTTTTTGTATAGTCGTTCGTACTGCCAACAATTTTGGTGTCATACCCCAATAGTGCTGCTGTCTGCATCATGTCGATGGCTTTGCCTTCAGCAATTCCTTCTTTGATATCCAACAATACTAGTTCATCACACAATTCTTTGCGGGCAATATTATCGGCACAGGTAGCTCCTACGGCACCAGCACCTACTACAGTAATCTTCATAATAAAAATTTAAATGATAATAAGGAATTTATTTGTGTTGCAAAGTTAAGGGCATTAGTGCCATATTATGAAAAAAATGCAGGAGTTCATTCACTGAAAAGGAAATATTTTAGTTTATACTAGCTTGTATTTTACCAGTTAATTCTTTCTACAATTACTGTAAAGCATCCAAAATAGCTTGTACATCCTTATTTCCGATAAAGGCTTTTGCAAGGGTAGCTTTTCGATCATACACATAAATGGAAGGATAGGTATTGACTTTATAAGTAGCGCCTAATTTGAAATTGATGTCCTGTCCAACCTTCAAATTTGACATGGCGGATAATCCAAACTCATTATAAAAATTCTTGATCTCCTGGTAGGGAGCTACAGATAAAAGCAATATTTGAATTCCTTTTAGTTCTTTTTTATAAGCCAGTAATTCCTTGGTTTGTTTGTGGCAATGGTCACAATCAGGACTAAAAAACATTAGTATAAAAGGGGTGTTTGTACGTAAATTTTTGTTGGTAAATATTGAGCTGTCAGGGACCGTATGAACCGATATAGCGGGAATGGACAGAAATTTATTTACGTATTCATTGGAGTGTTGGTTTTGAGCAAATAAACCAATTGTCAGCATCAACAAAAGCAATAGAATGGAGTGTTTTTTCAATTTGTAAATTTTTACAAAGCTAATTTTTAAAGTTGATCCGGTAAATTGATTTTAGTGAAAAGACTTTTTTGGATAGTAACTGGGTGGTTGACTAATAGGAATTCCTTGATAAAATGGGTTTAATATGCATTTTGCCAGCCAAATTTCCTATTTAGCATTAGTATGCCTACTTTTGCACCCCAATAATATAGGACTCAAAAAGGTTGGCATTCATTGGGGAAGCGGTTTTAATTAGAACCAATAACAAACACTCATCACAAAACAATTAAATAAACATGGCAACTACAGCAGACATGCGTTCAGGACTTATCATCAAAGTAGATGGAAGTTTATACACGGTAATTGAATTTGGGCAAAATAAAACAGCCCGTGCCGCTGCAAAAGTATGGGCAAAATTGAAAGGGGTAGACAATAGCCGCACCATTGAGATTACCTGGAATAGTGGTGAAACGATCTTTCCAGTTAGGGTGGAAAAGAAAGCTTACCAGTATCTATATAAAGACGATACCGGCTATAGTTTTATGGATGTTGAGACATTTGAACAGATTACGGTTCCTGAAAATATGGTGGATGCTCCTAAATTTCTAAAGGATGGACAGGAAGTATCGGTATTAATCAACGGTGAAACGGATATGCCAATGGGGGTTGAATTGCCTGATAAAATTGTTTTACTTGTTACCTACAGCGAGCCCGGCATGAGAGGGGATACGGCTACCAAAACACTCAAACCAGCTACCGTTGAAACGGGGGCTACTGTCAATGTGCCCTTATTTGTAAATGAAGGAGAATTGATCAGGGTAAATACGAAAACGGGTGAATATGTAGAAAGGGTGAAAGAATAAGTTCAAGATGGAGGAATAATCAACCATCCAATTGGGAACTTTGTTATAGAATAGTTCCTAGTTTTTAGCATTTTCATTTTCAATAGGGGAGTTCATTTACCGGCTATTCTCTTCCCCTGACAATCAAATTATATCAAAAAAAGGGAAAAATTAAAAATTTCCCTTTTTTTATTTTAGCATTTTTTGGGGTATTTTTCGTCGTTTTTTGCTGATTTTTAGGCATTTTTATGGCTTTTTCGACTATTTCCATAATTTCTTTCTTTTTAAAAACTTGTAATATTAATAAATCATTACCTACCTTAGCCGCCCGTTTGTAATCAACTAAACCATTTAATGACCCATTATGGATATCAAACAAATTCA
>CANIMM010000029.1 GCA_947468255.1 Chitinophagaceae bacterium
GAAGCATGGCATTCCTTAAAGGGGGGATTGGGTCCGGCAACAAAATCTTTTATAGGTAAGCTATCGAGTTCAATAGATTGATGGATGGTATTGTCGTTTTTAGTCTTTGCGTTTCTGTTGCAATTGGATAGTGCAAAAATCAAAAGTATTAAAATCAGACAATCATTTTTTTTCATTTGATGTGATTTTTATTATGAAAAATAAATTTGAATTTAATTGAATCTTGAGCTGCAACGGTAATAAAAAAATACGATCTCCCTCAAATAAAGAAGCCTTGCCAAATAACCAGAAAGTCATTGTGACAAGGCTTCAATAGTATGTTAACTATTTTTTCTGCGATACTTTTACAGTATCAATCAGTTTCTACCAGGGTTTTCCAGTTCCTTGAAGCAACCAGCTCTTAGACCAAGGGCTATTTTTGCCATCAGGTCCAACATAACTTGATTCTTCCAATTTATTAATGGCTGCGTTGGTATTGGCTGTATTACTTTGTAATTCAGTATTGTGATAAGCGAATCGCAAAGGAATTGCACCACGTTTTGAAGCGTAGCCAATGTTTAATGTAGGAAGACCTGTTCTTCTCCAATCCATATAAGCTTCAACAGATGCTTGCCAAGAAGCTACCCATTTTTGCTCCATGATTCTACTGAGTGTACCATCATAGGCAACAGTAGGTTGTGCAATGTAGTCATCAAAGTCCTTTACACATCCAGCATAATGATCTACATCATCCTGATAAGAATGAAATACTTCCCATAGGTCAAATGAAGCTTCAATACCCTTGTTATACCATGTAGCTGCTGATCCACCAACACTCCAACCCTTTTGGGCTGCTTCGGCTAGATCAAAACAAACTTCATTATAAGAAGCAAGGCGTTGCTTTAATAAATCTCCTTTATTCTGAGCATAAATATCTTTGCGCATGTACGATACGAAATCATTGGATGAGTTTGCCTGGCCACCAGTACCATTTAAATTATACGTAAACGTCTCGCCATAATAACTAATTGGGATACCTACATATACAGGGGTAGTGTCATAAAAATTCTTAACTGCATCAAGCGGTGAAGCCCAAGGTCTGTCTGTGGAATAAGTGCTTTGGTTAAATTGTTTAAACCTAAAAGCTGCTGCTGCTGCTGGATTTATATAACGAACACCATTATCTATTTTGGAGAGGGTAGTAACATCTCCTGCAGTAAATTTGGTAGCATCCACCACAGAATTTACTACAATGGGTTCTGCCATGATAACTAAACGCGGATCTTTGAGTGCGATCAATTTTGTTACCAAGGTTGCAGACATTTTATTCCTTTTAAAATTGGATGCACCTCCAAATGCCAAATTTTTCTGGTATGCGGTGTTTCCATCTATACCCGGAAATGGCATTGCAAAATCATCCTCATTACTGCTAAAAACTTTGCTAGCTACTGCTTCTACATCCGCTTTTACATCTTTTTTTGCAGATATCCTAAGGTAATAGCGCAATAAAAGGGTATTTGCCAACTTGCCCCATTTTTCATTATCTCCTTGATAGAATACGTCTGAACTTTCTGTTACCGGAGTGATTTCAGTATGACTTGATCTAGAACCAGCAAGCAAAGGAATAGCGGCTTTTAAATCTGCAATTACACCAGCATAAATGGACTCTTGTGAATCAAATGCAGGGAAGCGGTTTGCAGCAGCATCCACATCGCCTTTAAGTGCAGCAGTATAAGGAGCATCACCCCAAAAATCTGCAATATAGCCAAAGTTGAATGCCCTCATGATTAAGCCAACACCTTGATGGAATTTCCAATTATTGGCTTGTGCTTTTTGTAAAAAAACTTGATTGTTTCTAAGTCTTCCATAAATCCCACTCCAGTCCGAAGTACTCCAGTCATAGTTACTGTAGCTACTTGACCAAGCGTCTTGAGCTGTATGTTGGATAGCTCCAGAAATATTACCAGAACCAAGATTACCATAATCCATGGCGGTGCTGGTTAGTACATTTGCCATCAAATAATCGGGGGCAGCATCCGAAGCATTCAAGTTATTGGGGTCTTTGTTAATCACCTCAAACTTCTGACAAGAAAAAGTTAGTAATGCTAGCATTAGCATCCCAACCCATATCCTATTAAAATTTTTCATCTTTTATAATTTAGAATTAATATTATTTGTGACTAGAAACGAACATTCAATTTAACACCGGCTGGAATAGTCCATGGAGTAACATTGTAGCGTTCAATACCTTGTCTGAATTGAGAACCATTACCTTGCGCACCCGCTTGAAGGTAAAATGCAGCTTCAGGATCGATACCACACTTAGCTTTTGTCCAGAGAATAATATTTCTGGTATACAATCCGAATGATACACCTTGTAATTTAGTCTTGCCAAACCATTCTTTTGGTAAATCAAAAGATAAGTTTAATTCACGAAGTTTAATGTAGGATGCATCAAACATGTTCTGACTAGCAAAGTTCCAGTTAGCCGTTACAGCATCAACATAATAATCGTAGAATGTAGTATTTGGATCACCCAGATTTTCTATATAGCCACCATTACCATCTTCATACACTCCTGGAAAGAATGCGCCATCAAAACCGGGTACGCCATTTCCATCGAAAGGAAATCCACCTAGTTCTTTGGTAGGGCCACCTACAATATGAGCAGATTGAAAACCAGACAATTTAATGAATGCATCAGGATTTGATTTCAAGTAGGCAGGGATATTGTTTTTGTAAGCATCCGGAATTTTAATTCCCATATTCATTTGTCTAGCCAGTACACCATCAGATCCTACATATCTATAGGTTTGAGAGAAAAATTCACCACCCAATCTTGTATCGATGCTTGCACTAAGTGTAAATCTTTTATAGGTTACTGCGGTTTGAATTCCTAATAACAATTTTGGATTAAAATTTCCGACAACCTTCTTGGCGTTAAATGCACCACCCTTGTATTTTTGATGGTATCCTTCATCATCTAACAAAGGCCATCCATAATATTTGGATGCTTTATCGGTTACGGTTAGTAATTGGTTATCCCAAATTTGTCCAATCTTTCCATCGCTGATCATTGGGGATCCATCTGCATTGAAATTATTGGGAATTGTTTGGCCTTTTGCATAGGTCCATGATCCACTCGGACCATCACCCCAGAATTGATAATAAGGCACTCCATCAGCCAGCGAAATAACGTATGAATTATTTTTTGTATAATTCACACTTAAATCCCAATTCCAATTTTTGTTGGTTATCAATGTTCCACCCAATTGTAATTCTATACCCTGACTACGAACCAAACCAGCATTGATCTGGCGGCTTGTGTATCCTGAAGATGGAGGAGTACTAATGCCCAATACTTGGTTTTTATTATCGGATTGATAAACGGTTCCTTCAAATCTCAAGCGATTTTTAAGGAAAGCAAGGTCAATTCCAAACTCTGTTGAAATAGCTTGCTCTGGCTTTAATGCAGGGTTCTTTAATGATCCTGATACTGCCTGAATAGTGGTAGACCCAAAACTTCCAATTCCTAGGGTTCCATATAAATTATAAGGGTCTGTATCCTTACCTACACTAGCATAACCTCCCCGAACTTTTACCAAATCTACTGCTGTACCAAAGTTGATCATTTTATTTACAATCAAACTTAGTGAGGCAGATGGGTAAAAATAAGTGTTCGCATTGGTTGGAAGCGTACTTGACCAATCGTTCCTTCCAGTAACATCTAAATAGGCGATATCCTTATAACCTACAGTTGCTGTACCGTATACACTGTAAAGCGCTTTCTGAGAAGAATAGGCATTTGCCCTGATACCTGTAGAACTAATATTAGATAAATTGAAGAGTTCAGGAGCTATAATTCCTACTCCAGACTGAGAGTAGCTCTGTTGGCTAGTACCATATACATATTGAAGGTTTCCACCGCCTGAAGCAGACAAGGTGAAATCGTTGAATGTGTTCTTGTAGTTAATTAAGAAGTCGGTATTGCTTTCTGTGTTAAACAGATTTTGTAGTCCGTAGTAACCCTTTTTTTCTTTATACAAAGACTTTGAAATTTTAGTTTCACGTCTTTCATTCAACATATCCTGTGAATACCTAACAAATGCAGTAAAATGCTTGTTGATTTGGTAATCGAATTTTACATTACCAAACAAACGGTTACGAAGAAAACTGTTCTTAACCTGGTTTAATGTAAAATAGGGGTTATTGTCAAAATCAGTTACATCGAATCCAAGATCTGCTGGAGGCATTGCTGCTCTCTGCTGTATTCCAGGAGTCAACCAATAATTCTGCATCTGTCTTACATCAACACTTGGAGATAGATAGATAATATCTTGATATACACCTCCACGATCACCAGCTGCTATATTATCCGCATTTGAACGGGTGTAATTAAGCGATGTGGTAACTTTAAATTTATCTGTAATTTTATGCTCTACATTCAATCCTAAATTGTTACGAGCCAATCCAGTGGTGGGAAGGATACCTGTATTCGCTGTATTGCTATAGGAGAAACGGTAATTATCCTTGTCATTTGAATTCTCAATAGATAAGCTATTTACAGAGGTCATTCCATTCTGTACAAAATTTTTCAAATTGTTATACCCTTTCATTTCTGTAGGGATATAATTGCCACTTGCATCTTTAACGCTATTCCATTGAATTGCTTTAATACCCACATTTAGCGGAGTACCCATACGATAAGTATTGGTACCAACCAAATCCAAAATATTTATACCATCCAAACTATTATTTGCATTTACTGTCGTATAAGAGTGGTCTCCTACACTATAGGATTGGTTGGTTTCAATAAATTTGTATGGAGTGGCTACTTCATTGTTGCTACTGAAAGTAACACCTAATCCTTTTGCTTTTTTGCCAGACTTGGTAGTAATCAAAATAACACCATTACCTGCGCGTGAACCATATAAGGCAGCAGCACTTGGTCCTTTCAATACAGTAAGGCTTTCGATATCATTTGGATTTAGATCCGATATTGCATTACCATAATCAATCGTATTATCGCTACCAGTATTTGAACTTACATTATTCATTGAATTCTTTACTGGAACACCATCCACTACAAATAAGGGTTGGTTATCTGTATTTAATGAACGAATACCACGAATTACCACACTAACAGAGGAAGTAGGTGCGCCACCAGTTGAATTGATGCTTACACCAGATACTTTACCTGCCATCGAATTCAGTAAGTTAGTTTGAGATACCTTATTCATATCCTCACCTTTTATTTCACCTACAGAGTATCCCAATGACTTTTTGGCCCTGGTAATTCCCAATGCGGTTACTACCACATCTGAAAGCTGTCCAGCCAAAGGGGTCAGTGTTATATTTACTTCAGACTTTCCGCCAACCTTTACTTCTGTAGAATTATAACCTACAAAAGAAATTACCAATGTAACATTTGGACCAGAAGCATTTAAACTATACTGTCCTGCGGCATTCGTAATGGTTTGTTTGGAAGCTCCTTTTTCGGTAATGGTAGCCCCTTGTAAAGGACCATTTGCATCTCTTACCGTACCTTTTACTACAAAGTCATAGGTTGTTGAAAGCGCTAATTTTGCGTAGGTTCCTTTCGTAGGATGGCTAGCGCTAATATGCGTTGTTGCATATAGACCTCCGGAAAAGAAAAACAGTAGATACATTGGCATGATTAGCCGATGTAAGAAAATCAAATAAGGACTTCTTTTTTTCATGATGGTTTTTTTGGTATTAAAAAATAAAGTTTAGATTTTTTATCTAAACAAAAAGAATACAAATGGTAAGCTGTTTATTTAAACAAACGGCTACTTTTTTTTATATTTTGTAGTAATTTAATAAACAAATATATGTTAATTTAATTTTAAATACTATCGATTTACGTAAAATTACCTTCAATTTGCGCAATGCTGTTTTTCAAATAAAAAAAGGAGCATTGCTAATTTTATATTATTAATTTAAATAATATTTATTAACATAGAAATCAGTAAATTGTTTATGTTGATTGATAGAAATTACAAAATCATCAATAGCATTCATTAATTAGAAATTCCTTGGAATACTTTTGATTTTTTTTATTTTGGTAATTAATTGGCAAGCGTGTAAAAAAGCGATACATTTCAACTGGTTGTCGCTGAAATATTTGGGGTTTATTTATGGAATACTGCTATTTAATCTTGCAATTAACCCTGGTTTACGATTTTATTGAAGGCAGGGTTAAATATTTACAAACCCATTGTTGGGGTTAATGATAGCACCACTAAAAAAACAGTTTTCAAAACTGGCCCATCCCGTCATATGGAGCGGATCACTATTGCCGTAGTACCTAAACATACAGTCTTCAAATTTAATAAAGGTGCTATTGCAATATAGCAGGTTTTGGACACCTGCTTCACTGATGTAAGCAAACTGAAAGTTGCTACTGGAGATTTTAGTGGGCAGTTGATTTTTACTATCTCCACATTGAATACTGCCAATGCTACCAATTGATTCGGCATAAATATTGGAAATGGAGCTGGGAAACCATCCTGCTTCCCGAATATCAAATAGACGAATACACTTGCCAGCAATATTACCTTCATTGATGGTATAATTACCCGCCTGGTATTTGCCTGATTGTCCGATGCTGATGAGGGTATGAATTCTTCCCCAACTATAAATCCCTTGAATTGAATTGCCCTTCTCCTGGGCTTGATTCGATTGAAAGCCAATTCTTCCATCCCCACATTGTATGTTTTCAAACTTCAGTATATCTGCATTGGCAGTAACCCCATTGGGTGAAACGGAGTAAAGGATGTCGAAGTTGGTCACCCACATATCATGTACCTTGATTCCAGTAGAGCCACTAGCACCCTTTGTGCCATCGTAATCTATTACTAGGCCAGCACTGCCCAGATTGGTTCCAAATGAGGCGAAAGGGGTATTGTAATAAGCTGCACCAGAACTGGTAGGGGGTAAAAATTTACCTGTCAATTTTAGATGGTCAATTTCAACTCCTTTTCCAACTTGCACACCCAGTGCAAAGCCAGCGACATTGGTATAGGATAAGGTGGTTTTATCATCCCAAAAACCACTTTCTCCATACATTCGAACGGCTACCCCTACGTAAGCGTTTTTGTATAGTTTATAAATTTTCAAAGACTTGCTAAATTTATAATTTCCACTTGGAACAAAGCAATTGACTATTCCATTGGCAATGCAGGTATTGATTGATTTTTGCAGATTATTGTAGTTGTCAGTATTGTTTGGATTAGCTCCATACCACATCACACTAAAGTCTTTGTTGTAAAGTTTTGTATTGAGTAGCGTGATGGTGGTATCCAAGATGGACTGTGTTAAAGGGGCTGCAATAATACCACCATTAATAGTACCTGTTCCGGAGATATGCCCTCCGCTTTCAAAACGCAATATGGTGGTGGCCTTAATATTCCAAGTGCCGTTGATGGTAGTGTCTTTTGAAATAACTATATCATTGGTACTGCCGAAGGTGGTCGATACGGTTTCTATTTTTTCAATGATTGTTTTTTTGCAGGATGCGATTATCAACACTAATAAAAGCATTCCCATTACTGTAGCTTGTTTCAAAATTTCGGATTGGTTTTTTTACTAGGGTTATTATTTTCTAATGGCAATTAGTACCATCTTCTTATAAATATTATACCAATTGGATAGTAATAAAAGCTACCTGCAATTTCGTTGATTATGACAGTTGCTTTTGTAGAAAAATGCTGAAAATTTTGTAGTATTTTTTATTCGGTCCTATTTGGAATTATTCCTGAAACTGCGCTTAGGCATTCCCTTGGAAGGAGGATTGGAATTTACATCGGGTGAGCAGAATTGCTTGATTACTTTAAAAGGAGTATTACTGGATCTAGATCGTATTTTGTTACGTCAATCATTTTCAATGTTTTATTATGCAGCAGCGTTCCTAATTTTCGCAGATCAAATTTTTCCTTGAATAGGGTATACGTATTGCTGATCATGGTATGCAATTCTTGCTTATTAATCAGCTCTTCAAAATCAATTACGTATGAATTCTCAGCTACATAGTCGAGGATGGTAACATCTTTGAATTCAAAGCGGCAGCTAAATCTGCAGGCAATTCCTTTTTTGGTAGCAGCCGTTTTTTTCATTACTTCAAAATTTACAAAGCTATTCAGTTCATCTGTGGCTTCATTGTAATTCAAGGGTTGAAGGAACTCCCATTTCGTAACAACTAGTTCAGTTTGTTCTATCATTTTTTTGCATTTTTGTTGTAAAAAAAATCGTTGTATTGAAATTTATTGATTGTCTGAATTCACTAGTATTTATTTTTTATTCATTTGTTTCAATAAAAAATAAACCAGCATACCACCCACTATCACCAATATCAATTTACCTAGCCATCCAAAATGGGTAAGCTCATAAACTGAGAACACTTCAAGTATTAGGGCTGGTATTTTTCCAAATGAACTGGCAGCTAAAAAAACTGGAAAAGACACCCTGCCAATAGCCGCTGCAAAAGTGATTAATCCGCTAGGCACATAAGGGATTAATCTAAGCGAAAAGATAAGTTGAAAGGCTTCCTTATTCTGAGCTGCTAGTAATTTTTTGATCTTCGGATATTTGTGAAGTCTTTGTTCTGTAAGCTTTTTAAATCCCATTCGGTAAAGGATAAATGCTACTGCTGCTCCGAAAGCCTCCCCAAAAAAAGAAAGAAAGGTTCCGTACCAAAATCCAAAAAATAATAGATTAGCAGCCGTTAAAAAAACACTTGGCAATACACCGATTACTGCAATAAGGACGCTAAGAAAAATACTAATAACAACAGCAAGGCGGGGATATTCTTCTAAAAGTTGAAATAAATGATTTACCAAAACTGATCAATTAAATGGTTGTCGAATTATTTTGATTTTGGCTTATAAATAGCATCCCTGATTTATGAACTATCATTTATTTTTTCTGTCCTCTGGTAATTGGTTTTCCGTATTTTTTCATCATCCGATCTTTCTTCTTTACAATAAAATTCACCTTGCTATTTTTAGCAGATTTTTCATGGAAGGCAGGACCGACTTCATCTTTTTTGGGCGCCTTTACCTGAATGATTTTCATAAAGATTTTCGGCTTTTCTTCCTCTGTCAATACATCTGATATCACTAGGTGCTCCGGTAGTGGAAGAATCGGCACTTTGTATTTCATCAGTGTTTCAATCACCGATAGCGGTGTTTTTTCTTTTTCAGTAATGAAGGTGATGGCAATTCCTTTTTTATCTGCTCTGCCGGTTCTGCCAATTCGATGGATATAGTTTTCAGGCACTTCCGGGGTGTCAAAATTGATAACATGCGTGACTTCCGCGATATCAATTCCTCTTGCCACAATATCGGTGGCAATAATAAATCGGTAATTGCCTTCTTGGAATTGTTTTACCGTGTTAAAGCGGTGGTTCTGTTCCTTGTTGGAATGGATTACTCCAGCTGTACCAGGGAATTTTGCTTCCAGCTGTTCATACAATTGATCCGCCAAATGTTTGGTAGCTGCAAAAACCAATACTTTGGTCATGCTAGCATCTTCACTCAGCAATAATTCAAGTAGGTTCACCTTCGTATAAAAATTGGGCACTTCATAGCCGGTCTGTATGATATTTTCAAGCGGTGTTCCGGTAGGTGCGGCCTCTACTCGGATGGGGTCATTGAAATAAGTATCAATGAGGGCTTCTACCTCATCGGTGATGGTAGCAGAAAAAAGTAGATTTTGCCGCCTTGGTGGCAACAGGTCTAGGATGTTTTTTAACTGGGTTCTAAAGCCTAGATTTAGCATTTCATCTACTTCATCAATCACCAGTTTTTTGATCATTTTTGTCTTAAAAGCACCATTCATGGCAAGGTCGTACAGTCTGCCTGGAGTAGCGACCAATACATCTACGCCTTTTTCTACTGTTGCCTTTTGTGTATTAATGTTTACTCCACCATATACCCCTGTTACAATTAGACTCATATAGGGTGTTAAAGCCTTAACGGCATCCACCACCTGTGCAACTAGTTCACGGGTAGGAACAATAATGAGAATTTGAGGGGCTTTGTCTTTACTGAATTTCCATTGCCTAAGGCAAGGTAGCAGGTAGGCGAAGGTCTTGCCGGTTCCGGTTTGTGCTATACCACATACGTCTTTTCCCGACATCACGATGGGGAAAACCCTGTGTTGAATAGTAGTAGGGTTGGTATATCCAAGATCATCCAATGCCGAAAGCAGTGGGGTGTTTAAATTTAAATCATCAAAAGTCATACTCAGAAAATGAGCTGCAAAGGTAGTTTTAAATTATCTAGCCCGAAGATATCCGTGAAAGGGTATATTCTGCATCGTATAGCACCATTGCTTATGTCCGACTTGCAGCGGTATAATTATTCATGCATTACCAAAATGGGTATTTTGCTTTGGTAGCTGAGGGCCTTGGTATGACTGGGTTTAAAGAGTTTTTGGATGAAGGATTCATCCCTGCGGATAACAATTAACAGGTCGATTCCCTTGTCTTGTGCAAAGAGGTTAAGCGCCTCGTCTACATCGTACAGTCGCATAAAATAAAACTCAGGATGGTACTCTTCAAACATTTGGGCCAAGTGCTGTTTTTCCTTTTCGTAGTTGGCAGTTAAAGAGATATAATGATCCTTATCAACATTAACAACATGCAGTTTTGGATTGAACACACCTAAAAAATCTTTAATAGGAACCGAGGGAGTAGTCTTGATAGTGTCTTTAAAGTCGGAGGTTAGCATCACATTGTGCACCTGCTGAAAGGAAGCTTGTTCTGGAATGATCATGATGGGGCAGACCTTGGTATCCACCATTTTTAATGTATTGCTGCCAAAGAGCACTTTTTTCAAAGCGGATTTTCCGGAAATACCCATAATGACTAAATCTGCCTTTCGGTGACGTACGGCTCTTTGCAAACCATCTACAAAATTATCCTCTTCCTGCGCCAGTATTTCTATTTGAACAATACAAGTAGCCAGCAATTCTTTCCTTAACTCTTCCAAACTTTCTATGACTGTCATTTCTTCGGAAGATTTAGCGTAGCTATGGTATAGTAAAATATTGACACCATAATGTCCTACTAATAGCTGAGCCGCATAACGAGCAGTATGAATAGAAACAGGAGAAAAATCAACCGGAACAATAACCGTAGTCATAATAGTTTGTATTATTTTTTGAATAACATGAAAATTCAATGCAAGGGGTAAAGGGAATTTCGTTTCCTTTACTTTTATAATCGAAAATTAATACAAAATAAGGTAAAATATTATATTTATTTTAATGTATTTCCAAGAAATTGGCATTCCAGGAACTAGTTGCTTGAATAATTAGACGGGTGGGTATTTTTTAGTAAAAAAATAAAGCGAGGTGTAAAGTACAAGAATTGCTTTATTCTTCAGTTTTGAATTGGGGTATCAGTTTTGCTGGCAATTGTTTATTGGCATTTGCGCCCATTTTTTTCAATTCTTCAATTTTACCAATTATATTGCCTCGCCCAGTTCCCAGTTGATTAAATGCCGCGTCATAGGATTGTTGTGCATCCTGTAATTTTTTCCCTACGAGTTCTAAGTTTTCTGTAAACCCTACAAATTTGTCATATAGGGCGCCGGCTTTATCTGCAATTTCAACCGCATGTTGGTTTTGTTGCTCTACCTTCCACAGATCCGCAATGATTTTTAAAACGGCTAAAAGGTTGGTAGGACTTACCAACATAATGCGTTTATCGTATGCGTATTTCCATAATTGAAGATCTGTTTTTACGGCCTCTAAAAAGGCGGGTTCAATGGGAATGAATAGCAATACATAATCAAGTGCTTGCGCATAAATTGGGTATTTTTTTTTGCTCAGTCCATCTATATGGTTTCTGATTGATTGTATGTGCTCCTTTAGCAACTGGCTTTGTGTCGAAACATTTTCTTCAGAAACATATTGTTCCCAAGCTACCAGCGATACTTTAGAATCGATGATAATTTTTCGTTGATCGGGGTAGATTACAGTAATATCTGGTTGAAGTCCTTTGCCAAATTCATCTTTAATAATATTGCCTGCATTGTCTCTTAAAAACTCTTGCGATACAAATTCTCTTCCTTTTGTAAGTCCACTGTAAGAAAGAATACTTTCTAAAATCATTTCACCCCAGTTGCCCTGTTGTTTATTATTACCCTTTAAAGCAGTGGTGAGGTTATTGGCTTCTTGGCTTACCAATTGACTCATTTCAACCAACCGTTGCACTTCTTTTCCCAATGTGAATCTTTCTTTGCTTTCCTTATCATAGGTATCATCAATTTTTTTCTTGAATTCAATCAATTCGGATTTTAAAGGTTCTAGGATCGCCTTCATTTTTTCTTCATTGACCAATGTGAATTTGGAAGTTTTTTCTTCCAAGATACCCTGCGCTAAATTGCGAAATTCAAAACGGAATTTCTCTCCAATGGATGCTAGTTCTTCCTTTTGACCGGTTAATTTTTCATGTGCCGAACTGAGTTGGGTTTGTAAAATAGCCAATTGGCTAAGTGTTGTTATATGATCTTGTTGCAGTAGATGGTACTGGTCAAATTCCTGTAATAGCAATTGATTGGCGCCTTCGGCACGGGTGGCTCGGCTGAGTAATTCTTCCTTTTCTTTTTGGATTTGTTTTATATCTTGTTGAACCGATTGCAGGTTTTGTTGAACTTGGCCCAACTGGTTATCAGCCCCCTGCATTTTGTATCGGTCAATAGTCTTAATAGCAAAGGCAGTGATAAAACTGAAAATTATACCACCTACCAATATTAGTAAAAAGCTTTCCATAGTAAAAGTGAATGTAAATATTATTATTTAATTGCCCAAAGAACACTCAATGGTTGAAAAGCTATTTTTCCCTTTGGGCCTGGAAAAATATATTAATAATAGTTTAAGAGCACTAAATTTACAAAAACTTATTCACTATCGTAATGAATTCCAATAAAGAATTAATTAATAATTTTTACTCGGCCTTTCAGCAGCTCGACTTTCAGGGTATGTCTAGTTGCTATGATGAAAATATTGTTTTTTTTGATCCGGTGTTCGGGTTGCTTTCTGCAAGGGAAGTAAATAGTATGTGGGAAATGGTTTGTACTACCGCAGTTGATTTTTCATTGACCTACGGAAATATACTTGAGTTGGATGATGCGTACTGCACCTGTGATTGGGTATCCACCTACACTTTACCAGAAAACAATAGAAGGGTAGTGAATAAAGTGAGAGCGAATATGCGATTTTCGGAAGGTAAAATTATAGAGCACAGCGATGCATTTAGTGTTCATCAATGGAGTAAACAAGCAATGGGTTTATCGGGTGAGTTATTGGGTTGGAATTCTTTTTTTCAGCGGCACATAAAGAATCGCGCTAAAAAGAAATTGACTGAATTTTTGATATTGAATAAGTAGGTGACTCACCGAAAGGGGGATACTGTTGCTACGCAAAAAGACCTCCCTGTTGGGGGAGGCCTTTTAAAAATGCTTAATCGTCAGGAAATATTTCGGTGACTTAGTCTACAATAGTTATTTTGATAGTATTGGTAGGTAGATGAAGTTTGGTAGGAGTGCTACCGGTACTTACCACTACATCTGCAGCTTTGATAAAGCCTCTTTCTTTTAAAATATTTACCTGATCGAAAATAATAGTATCTAAGTTTTCTTCCTCTGCATAATAAATAGCACGTACTCCCCAGCTTAAACTTAACTGGTTGATCAGAGTCTTTTCTTTGCTAAAAACAAACAAGGGAGCTTTAGGGCGATAGCTGCTTAAAATGAAGCCGGTATAGCCACTCTGTGTCATCCCAATCAATGCGCTGGCATTTACGTCTTGGGCAAGTTTACAGGCGCTATAACAAAGTGCATCACTCAATAGGGAAGGAGAGTGCGCTTGTGGTGTTAAAATATCATCCCGATCATAATCATAGGCAGTGCGTTCTACTTCCAAAATAATTTTGCTCATCATTTCCACCACTAGTTTAGGGTAGTCGCCCATAGCAGTTTCACCACTCAGCATTACGGCATCAGCACCTTCCAATACAGCGTTGGCAACATCGGTTACTTCACTGCGATTGGGTTTAGTTCTTTCCATCATGCTCTCCATCATTTGGGTAGCCACAATAACAGGCTTTGCCCTACGCATACATCTACGAATAATTTCCTTTTGTATCATCGGTACTTGTTCTACCGGAACTTCAACTCCCAAATCACCTCTAGCTACCATTACGCCATCACTTTCAACGATGATATCCCGAATGTTTTTCAGGGCTTCTGGCATTTCTATTTTAGAAATAACTTTTATTTTACTGTTTTTATCTTTAATGCGTTTTTTAAGATCAATGATGTCATTGGCTTTACGAACAAAGGAGAGGGCAACCCAGTCCAATTCGTTTTCAATAATAAAATCAAGATCTGCAAGATCTTTTTCAGTTAATGAAGGCATCGTAAGTGCAGAGTCTGGAAGATTCACCCCTTTTTTAGGGGTTAATATTCCGCCCAAGGTTACGGATACGCGTACCTCATGATCGTTTAAAATTTCTTCCGCTTTCAATTCCATTTTACCATCATCCAAAAATATGCGTTCTCCTACTTTTACATCTTGTGCAAGATTTGGATATGAAACGTAAATCTTTTCAGCATTACCGATGATTTTTTGGGTCGTAAAAATAAATTCATTGCCATCTTTTAATTCAACCCTGCCGTTTTCGAGATCACCTACCCTTAATTTAGGGCCTTGAAGATCACCTAGAATGGCGATGTTAAAAGGCTGGGTTCTGTTAATTTCCCTAATGTGTTTTATGATAGCGGACTTGTCTTCAAAAGATCCATGAGAAAAGTTCAGTCGAAAAACATTTACACCCGCAATAACCAATTCCAGTAATTTTTCGTAGGTAGAACATGCTGGTCCAACGGTAGCTACGATTTTTGTTTTCTTGATGGAATGGTTGATACCCGCTTCTTTATCCATTTCCTGGTGCAGGTATTTTGTAATGTTTTTACTCATGATATTATATTAATGTTATTTGATAGATAAAGGATAATTAAGAACAGCGAATTTTAATTGAATCACTGATTGGATAATAACTTTTATTAAATTTAGGAAGCCAGTATTTTCACAATTTTCATCCATTCTTCACTGATGCGTTGTTTCTTTTTAACAGCTTCATTGAGGGGAGTGTAGTGCATGCGGTTGTTTACCATTCCTACAAACACATTGTGTCTGCCTTCCAGTAAGCATTCAACAGCTGAATATCCCATTCTACTTGCAATTAACCGGTCGAAGCAACTCGGTGAGCCACCTCTTTGAATATGGCCGAGAATACAGACCCTTACTTCCTGCATAGGAAGGCGTTGGGTAATAATTTTAGCTACCTCGTCTGCACCTCCAAAATCATCTCCTTCCGCAACTACGATCAGGTTTACCAATTTGTGCCGCCTTTCTTTTTCAGCCAATTGTTTAATTACTTCCTCAATATCAGTTTTACGTTCTGGAATCAATATGTTTTCTGCTCCGGTAGCAATACCACTGTGCAATGCGATATAACCTGCATCTCTGCCCATCACTTCAATGATAAATAATCGGTCATGCGCGTCTGCTGTGTCCCTGATTTTGTCGATTGCCTCTACTGCAGTATTAACGGCGGTGTCAAATCCAATGGTAAAATCTGTGCCAGCAATATCTTTGTCAATGGTACCAGGAAGACCTACACAAGGAATATCATATTCATTGCTAAAAGTTTGTGCTCCTCGAAAGCTTCCGTCACCACCTATGATAACCAGCCCATCAATTCCAAGCTTTTTTAAATTTCCGTAGGCTTTTTTCCTACCCTCCGGCGTTAAAAATTCCTTGCATCTAGAAGTTTTCAAAATCGTGCCCCCCCTTTGAATAATGTTGGCAACACTTCTTCCTTCCATTTTGAAAATGTCATTTTCAACCATGCCGGTATACCCCCTCATAATTCCAAATACTTCCAACCCATGATAAATTCCAGTTCGAACTACCGCCCTAACTGCTGCATTCATTCCTGGGGCATCTCCTCCTGAAGTAAGTACTCCAATCTTTGTTACTGTTTTTTTCATATTGAATGAAAAGGATTAATATATAAGTTTATAGAATATTGTCTCTTGTTTAAAATCAAGCTGATCGTAAAAAGATGCAAAAATAAGCTTTTAATATTAATTAGTTTGCCCACTAGTTTTAATCAATTAAAAATTACAAATAAATGTACATTGCATTTTATATCATATTAATATATATATAATGTATCAGTTTTTATTTTTGCTTATGGCAGCTAACCCTTTTTAACTTTCTAATATAATACCCATCATTTTATGAAAGTACTGATTACCGGTGCAAATGGATTATTAGGACAGCATCTTGTAAAGCTGTTGATTGACTCCACCAATTATACTATTATTGCAACTGGAAAAGGGGTATCCCGATTACCATTTAATTCCTCTAATCGGTTTAACTATTTTCCCTTGGATATTACCAATGGGGTGGAAGTAGCTGCTTTCATTGCCGAGGATCGGCCTGATGTCATTATTCATACTGCTGCCATTACCCAAGCAGATGAATGTGAGCAAAACCCCATTCATTGTTGGAATACCAATGTTACTGCCACTCGTTTTTTGCTGGGAGCTGCTGAAATTGCAGGAGCTACTTTTATTTATATATCTACTGATTTTATTTTCGATGGTATAGCAGGACCTTATGTAGAATCGGATATTCCGGGGCCTATCAATTATTATGGCAGCAGTAAGTTGGGGGCCGAAAAATCAGTAATGGAGTCCAAGCTTCCATGGTGTATCATCCGAACGGTATTGGTATATGGGAATATATTGGTTGGTAATAGAAGTAATATGGTAAGCTGGGTGCAAAATAATTTGTCTCAGTGCAAAAAAATACAAGTTGTCAGTGATCAGTGGCGGACACCTACCTATGTGGAAGATCTGGCAAAAGGAATTTTACTTGCAATTGAAAATAAAGCAAAAGGAATTTATCATATTTCCGGCGAAGAATTACTGACACCATACGATATGGCAATGGCAACCGCAGCATACCTTGCATTGGATTCCAATTTGATTGAAAAAGTGAATGCATCCGTATTTGTTCAAGCCGCAAAGCGACCAGCCAAAACTGGGTTCATCATTGATAAAGCAAAAAATGAGTTGGGCTTTAGGCCTTTAAGTTTTAAAGAAGGGTTGAAAAAAATGTTATAGTTCAATCCTTACATTCTTTCCGGAACCCGAATTCCCATTAATTGCATACCACTTTTTATCGTATTGGCAGTCATACCCGCAATCTTTAATCGTAGTTGTTTTTTCTCCGCTGTTTCTGCATTGCCAATGGAATGCTCTGTATAAAATGAGTTGAATGTTTTGGCTAGATTAAAAACATAATTGGCAATCACTGAAGGATTGTGTTCTTCACAGGCTTGTTCCAGTGCGCTTGGATATTGCTCCAAATGCACAATCACTTCTTTTTCCAGCGGTAATAAATGGCTGCTAATTTTACTATCCGAGCTTGGCCTTTCGCCATTCACCAGTTCTTTTCTTAGAATGCTTTTTATTCTTGCATGGGTGTATTGAACAAAGGGGCCGGTAAAGCCATGGAAGTCGATGCTTTCTTCAGGGTTGAATACCATTGTTTTCTTTGGGTCAACCCTAAGTAAATAAAATTTCATGGCACCTAATCCGATAATATTATACAAGTCTTTCAATTCTTCCGTCGTAAAATCTTTTACTTTTCCAAGTTCTTCGGTAAGCTTTTGCGAAGTGGCAATCATCTCATCTACTAATTCATCTGCATCCACTACGGTACCTTCGCGGCTTTTCATTTTCCCACTGGTTAATTCTACCATCCCATAGCTTAAATGAAAAATATTTTCAGCATTGGGCATGCCTAGTTTTTTGCAGATCAACTGCAATACTTTCATATGGTAATTTTGCTCATTGCCAATTACATAGATGCTTTGATCAATTTTAAATTGCTCATATTTTTGCAGTGCCAGTCCAATATCTTGTGTGATGTAAACGGAAGTGCCATCTTTGCGTTGTACAATTTTTTCATCTAGTCCGTCGGCAGTAAGGTCAATCCAAATACTGCCATCTTCTTTTTGAAAAAACACCTTTTTATCAAGTCCTTGTTGTACAATATCCTTACCCAACAAATAGGTATTACTTTCGAAGTAGGTTTTATCAAAGTCGCTACCAATTTTTTGATAGGTAACATCAAAGCCTGC
>CANIMM010000030.1 GCA_947468255.1 Chitinophagaceae bacterium
ATAAGTGAATTGGTAAACGAGTTGGTCGCCTAATTTTTAAAAAATCTTGGTTTGAAGCGGATGTTATCTATAACATCCGCTTTTTGTTTTTTACCTTTGCTGCTTCAAATTAACAATGCATGTACATACTACAATTATATACGGGCTGCCTAAGTGAAGCGGCTTATTACATAGAAAGCGAGGGTGAAGCGGCAATCATTGACCCATTGAGGGATGTAGATGCCTATATCCAACTTGCCAAAGAAAGAAATACGGTCATCAAATACATTTTTGAAACCCATTTTCATGCTGATTTTGTAAGCGGACACCTTGATTTGAGTAAAAAAACTGGCGCGCCCATTATTTTTGGACCGGACACTACCACCAATTTCCCAGTTCATATTGCCAAAGATGGGGAAGATTTTAAGTTGGGCAACATTACCCTCCAACTGCTACATACACCTGGACATACCATTGAAAGTAGCTGCTATTTATTGAAAGATGAAAGCAATCAACCGCATGCAATTTTTACCGGCGACACCTTGTTTGTAGGAGATGTAGGCCGGCCTGATTTAAGTAGCGGCAATTTGAGTAAGGAAGAACTGGCAGGCATTATGTACGATACCCTGCAAAATAAAATACTTCCCTTATCGGATAAAATTCTTGTTTACCCTGCCCATGGTGCAGGAAGCAGTTGCGGCAAAAACATGGGGCCCAATACCTTTAGTACCATTGGTGAAGAAAAAAAGAACAACTATGCTTTGCAAGCCCAATCAAAAGAAGCTTTCATTAAAGTGCTCACTGATGGTTTAGCCTCACCGCCCGTTTATTTTTCCATCAATGCCCAAATTAATAAAGATGGATATGAAAGCCTAGATCTAATCAAATCAAAAGCCCTTGCTCCATTAAGCGTTGCGGCATTTAAAAACAAATTGAAATCCGACTATATTATTTTAGATACTCGGCCTGCCGATATATTTACCCAGGGCTTTGTACCGGGCAGTTTGTTCATTGGTCTGGAAGGCCGATTTGCAGAATGGGCAGGAAATATTTTATCTTTTACCCTGCCGATTTTATTGATAACCGAACTAGGAAAGGAGGAGGAGACTGTGATTCGGTTGGCGAGAGTTGGATTTAGTAAAATGGAAGGCTATTTAAAAGGAGGATTCGAAGCTTGGAAAAAAGCAGGCGAAAAAATTGACCTGATCATTGATGTTGAATCGGATGAGCTGGCAATGGATATTCCGCATGATCCAAATTTGCAAGTGATTGATGTAAGGGAACCAACTGAATTTACTGAAGGCCATGTAAAAAATGCCATCAACCTGCCATTACATGAAATGACCGACTTGGCACAGATTGCCAACTTTGAAGAAAATCAAAATTTATATGTTCATTGCGGGGGTGGTTACAGAAGTGTAATCGCCTGCTCGGTATTGAAGAGCCATGGCATGCACAATCTTCGTAACGTGGTGGGAGGCTGGGCAAAAATAAAAGAAGAAGGGACAGTAAAAATTGTAAAAGATGCGCGTGTGCTGAATTAAAATAAGCAGCACAAAATAGGGCCCTTTACAATACGATATTTTGTACCATTTCACTTTTATATGGATAATCCGTATTAAAATGTAAGCCCCTGCTTTCGTGGCGAAAATCTGCACACTTCACAATTAAATAGGCTACGGTGATCATATTTCGAAGTTCGCACAACTGAGGAGAAACAGATGTTTTTTCATACAATGCTTCAGTTTCTTCATATAGCAAATCGATTCGTTTCATTGCACGATACAAACGCTCATTATTTCTTACGATCCCTACATAATCACTCATTAGCAATTTTAATTCCTTCAGGCTTTGTGTAATTAGAATCATTTCTTTTGGCACATTGGTTCCTTCTGACTTCCAGTTAGGTATTGCTTCCAAGCCGTTTTTGGTGTAAATACTTCCGCCATAAGCGGTTGATTGATGAGCTTCATTCATAACAAGTACGCTATGCTTATAGGCCCTATGTGCAAAGACCATTGCCTCCAACAAAGAATTGCTTGCCAGTCTGTTGGCGCCATGCAAACCCGTTGAAGCGCATTCGCCAGCAGCATACAAATTTTTAATGGAAGTTCTTGCCCATTCATCTGTTTTTATTCCACCGCAGCTATAATGTGCAGCAGGCGCCACAGGGATCATGTCCTTTTCAATATCAATTCCAATGTGTAAACATTTCTCATAAATATTAGGAAAATGTTCGATGAATTTTTCCTTGCTAAAATGTCTGCAATCGAGGTACACATGCTCGGTTCCATTAATTTTCATTTCATTATCAATGGCCCTTGCCACAATATCTCTTGGTGCAAGGTCTTTTCGCTCATCATAGCGTTCCATAAATGCCTCGCCATTGTGATTTCGTAAAATACCTCCATCTCCCCTAACCGCTTCGGTAATCAAAAAGCTATGCCCCCTCACTCCCGGCTCATACAAGGCAGTAGGATGAAACTGAATAAATTCCATATTTTCAATTCTGCCTTTTGCCCGGTACACCATTGCAATACCATCACCGGTAGCAATAGCAGGATTAGTAGTAGTGCGGTAGACCTGGCCATTGCCACCGGTAGCCAATAAAGTGATGGCGGATACAATTTTTTCTATTTTTTGGGTGTTTAAATTCAATACATATACACCATAGCATTCAATGTCGGGGGTAGACTTAGTGATTAAAAATCCAACATGATGTTGGGTAATAATATCCAACACAAAACAATGGCTGAGCAGTTGGATATTGGCTTGCCGGCTAATGGCTTCCAGTAAAGCCCTTTCCATTTCCTTCCCCGTTACATCTTTGTGATGCAATATTCGAAATTCGCTGTGCCCTCCCTCTCGTCCCAAGGCAAACTCGCCGTCCTTATCCTTGTCGAACTGAGCACCCCAGTCTATTATTTCCTGTATTCTTTCCACACCCTCCTTCACCACAATTTCAACCACCGATCGATTACACAAACCATCCCCAGCGATTAAAGTATCGTTAATATGTTTGTTGAAACTATCCTTATCAAAATCCATTACTCCCGCAATGCCGCCTTGGGCATATTTTGTATTGGTTTCGTCACTTTGAGTTTTGGTGACAATCGTAATCGTCTTATCCGGACAAGCATTGGCAACTTTTAATGCATAGGTTAAGCCTGCTATACCACTTCCAATAACTAGAAAATCTGTTTGCATATATTTCAATTGACGAATTCCCGTTACCTTAAAAAGGCAATTCAGGAGGCCTTATTTTACATTCATCGGCGCTTCTACCCAGGCATCACTTTCCTTCAATAAATTGATCAGCTCATCTACAGCTATAGCGCTTTCTACATTTCTTTTAACTACTTCTTTACCTCTGTATAAAGTAATTTTTCCAACTCCACTTCCCACATAGCCAAAATCTGCATCGGCCATTTCGCCGGGACCATTTACGATACAGCCCATGATCGCGATTTTAACCCCTTTCAAATGATTGGTAACACTCCTGATTTTTGCTGTGGTTTCCTGCAGATCAAATAATGTTCTGCCACAGCTCGGACAACTAATATATTCTGTTTTCGATATCCTGGTTCGGGTAGCCTGCAAAATCGAAAAACTAGTATTATTGATAAATTGTTCAATAGAAGCATTGGCGATATAATTTCTGCCACTAACCGCGATATTGGCTGCAGCACTGTAAGCTTCCGATGACATTGCCAAACAGATACCGTCGCCCATTCCTTCCAAAAACAATGCGCCTGTTTCGGTGGCATAATGAATGAGATGTTCATCGGCTGTAGACCAGTTACTATCGGTAATAAAAACAACTGGATTATGAATGCCTCGGTTCATGAACTCAATCATCATTCGCCGCACAGACTGCATGGCAAGCGTATTTTTTGAACTAAGACAAAAAACAACTTTGGGATCATTTGCCAGCTCCTCCAAATAAGTAAAGTCATTGATCGGTGATTGGTCACTAAAGCAATCAACCATTACAAAATTAAGTTCTTCGGATTTTGAATCCGATGCAGCATAACCGCTATCTTCAAACAAGGGGAAATAGGTGCCCTTGTCAATTGCCAGCTGCCAAGTAGCGGGGTATACAATCACCTTTACAGTGCCAGGCAATGCAAAATCTAGCAGCTGGTTACCTGTAATAATATAATCAGCTGCCATATCACTGATAGCCCACTTATCTGAAATCTCATCATAGGTATACCCTACCGATTGCAAATGGGCTGCTGTTATTTTTTCAATCTTAGTTAGATCTGCAATCACCACAGGAACTTGCTTGGCTCCCATATTATTTACAGCAAAAGTTTCCCTTCTTTTATACTCAAAGGGAGCATACGGCAGCTTTTCAATTGTAGGGATTTGTTTACTAACGCTGTCGGGTAGTCGATTACTAGCATAGCGCTTTACAATATCCCTACATACAGGTATTTCCAACTCAGGGTCTTCGGTCAGACTTACCCTTATCGTATCGCCTATTCCATCCTCTAGTAAAGTGCCAATTCCAATCGCCGATTTGATTCTTCCATCTTCACCATCGCCTGCTTCGGTAACACCTAGGTGCAATGGATAGCATTCGCCAAATTCATCCATCATATGGCTCACCAAAAGCCGGTATGCCTGCACCATTACCAACGGGTTACTGCTTTTCATACTCAATATGATATTATGAAAATCCTCTCCCCTGGCTATGCGCAAAAATTCCATTGCACTCTCTACCATTCCCATCGCCGTATCTCCATATCGACTCATAATGCGATCGCTGAGCGATCCATGGTTGGTGCCTATCCGCATCGCAGTGCCATGTTGCCGACAAATTTTCACCAATGGGGTGAATCGATCCTTAATTCGTTCAATCTCTTCAGCATATTCAGCATCCGTATAATCGATTTGTTCAAATTTCTTCTTGTCCACATAATTGCCTGGATTTACTCTTACTTTCTCAACAATAGCGGCTGCAATTTCAGCCGCATTGGGAGTAAAGTGAATGTCTGCAATTAAAGGCACATGATAACCCCGTCTATGTAATTCATTTTTTATATTCGCTAGGTTTTCTGCTTCCGTTTTAGAAGGAGCAGTAATTCGAACTAACTCGGCACCTGCCTCAATACAGCGAATAGCCTGTTCTACGGTAGCCATGGTGTCCATCGTATCGGTGGTCGTCATGGTTTGTACCCGCACAGGATGGTTATTTCCCAATAAGAGATTCCCAATTTTTACTTCCCTAGTCTTAAGACGTTTGTACTCCGTCATTGATTCACAATACAATTGCATAAATTTAAAATTACTTCAAAATAACAACAAATATGAAGGGGTTGTTGGCCATATAACCATTTATTTTACCGCCCAAGGCAGTAAACAGCTATCTGGTGATTTTATTTTGTCTATTGTTTAGGGCTATCGACTACGTTTTTGCTACCCAGCGAAATAACAAAGAAAATGATTGAATGGTTTATTTTTTGAAATATCAATTTTCTAACCCTGTTAAAAATCACCAGTCTTTTTCTGGCTTTTCAGGTGATGCCGCACTTACCTTTCTCAGCCTGTCCTGTAATTTTTTCTCCTGTTCCAACAAGGCTTTTAATTTTTCTTCCGCCTCTTTTTGAGTCATCTTTGATGGCTGCTTTTGAGGTTCCTCATTTTGATCCTTTTTTTTATCCGACTCCTTCGGATCCTTTTTGTCTGGATTTTCCTTTTGCTTTTTTTGCTCTTTATTGTCCTTATTCTTTTCTTGCTGTTGCAATGCCTTTTGAAGATTGATCCTTGCATCTTCATCGGCAGCATTCAGGCGCAAAGCATCCTTATACGCAGCGATACATTCTGGAATTTTTTTTGACTGCTGCAGCACCACCCCCTTATTATAAAACGCACCTGCTTTTTCAGCCGGCAATTTGCTATTTTGGATTGCTATATCATATGCACCAACTGCATCTGCGGGCTTTTCATTTCTATACAATGCATTGCCTAAATTAAATTGGGCTTTTGGATTAACCGGGTTTTTATTGAGTGCTTTTTTGTAATTTTCCTGTGCCAGTTTATACTCTTTTTTATTATAGGCCTCATTTCCTTTTTTAATAAGCCCATCTGAATTTTGAGCAAACCCTTCAAAGGGGATCCAAAATAAAAACAGCATAATGAAAGGGGAATTGCTTTGCTTAAACATATCGGCCAACTTCCTTTTTTTTGTTGAATTAATTTCAGTAATAAAAAAATCGACTACGAGTAGCAATAACACGAGGGCCAATACCCATTGAAAAAAATATTGGTAATTTAACAAGGATTTTTCAGTGATTGGTTTTTGTTCCATCCCCTTTAACTGTGATTGCAACTTGGCAACCACCTCATCTGTACTAGTAAAAAATTGATAAATTCCTTTGCCATTGGCCGCTATGCCTTGCAATTCAGTTTCATTTAATTTTGTAACAACCGGGTTACCGGCTGCATCCTTTTTTGGCCCATTGGTTTCTGCATCCAGAATGGTTGTACCTTCAGGGGAGCCGATGCCAATTGTGTTAATCATTACCCCTTCATTCGAGATGGCCTTAGCAAGTGTAAGCGCATTTTCATCATGATCTTCTCCATCACTGATAAGTATAATTGATTTGAATTTTTTTTCTTTTGAATTAAAGGAAGCAAAACACATTTTCAAAGCATCCCCAATAACCGTTCCTTGAGTAGGAACTACGGCGGGTGTAGCAGAGGACAAATACATTTTAGCAGCTGCATGATCTGTGGTAAGCGGCATTTGTAAATAGGCCCTTCCAGCAAAAACAACAATGCCAATTCGGTCATCCCCCAATTGATCAATCAGTTTGGATAAAACCTGCTTGGACCGCTCTAATCGATCAGGCTTTATATCCTGTGCCAGCATGCTCTTACTCACATCCAGCGCAATCATTACATCTATCCCACTTCGGCTAACCGTATTGTTACCCAAGGGCAAACGTGGACTAGCCAAGGCAATGATGCCAAGAGCAAATGCAACCGAAAACAATATAAATTTGAGACGAAATTTTTTTTGACTATACCCTAGAATGAGCTGAGATACTAAATTAGGGTCTCCGATTTTAGTGATCGTTTTTTTCTTCCATCGAATTACAAAAATATACAACGCTATCATTACTGGCAATACTGCAAGTCCGATCAAGTATTCAATATGTTGGAACTGAATCAATGAATATTATTTAATTGCCCTATAGTAAAAATTTTAAATGCTCAGTGTTTGAATGATTAATAATCCTTACGCAATTAGTTTTGCTAGATTTACTTTCTTCCTTCAAAAAAACCCAACTGTTTTAGTATCCCCTTAGTGATTTGTAAGCGAATTTTTTTCATGTCAACATTCGGTTCATGTGATTTTACTAAGGTTACAAAAAAGTAAGGATGCTTGTTCTCTTCAATCCAACCCACAATCCAACCAATGGAGTTTAATTGCTTATCCTGGCTCCAACCAGTTTTGTAAGAAAGGGAGTATAGCGTATTTTCCTCCTGCTTCATGGCATCCCTTACAATTTGCTGCGTCCTTTTTTGAAAGGGCAACTGGTCAAAATACAAGCGTTTCACCAAACCAAGTTGTTCATCTGGTGAAATCTGTAAGCTATTGTTGATCCAAAAACTATCCACATGTTCACCCGTATTCATATTTCCATAATGCAGACTGTCAATCCAGTGTTGCATCGTATCCTTTCCTATTCTCCTTGCTACTTCTTGGAAATAGGGAACTGAGCTTACTTTGAAAGCTTCCTCCATTGACAGGTCCGTATTCCATGACTCCTCTTCGCGTTTTACGCCGTCCCACTTAATCACCATCTTCTCGTCCGTAATTTTTCCAATTTCCAAGCCAATCAGTGCATTCACTATCTTAAAAGTGGAAGCAGGTGTAAAACGCACAGTATCTAGCGCCATATTAAATACAGTCACTTTTCCGTCGGAATTATTAAGCAGCGTAAAGCAGCCTTCCACTTTATTTTCTTCGAAATATTTTCCCAGGCTATTGTCAATCTTTGCCCGATTGACCGAGCAGGAGCTAAAAGAGATCAATAAAAGAATAACAGCCGTATGACTGAATAAAACTATATTTTTTTTCATCTTGAATGCGTTGTTTTATCAGAATCATTTAAAAAATTGTCAGCGAATTTGCCCCATTCATTATGAAGCAGGCTTTACATGCTTTGCGGTTGCATCGAGCGTTTCGTAAAATTCAACCCCGTATTTTCGCACTAGCGCCTCTTTTAGAAAAACATATACTGGCACTTTTAATTTTTTACCCAATTTACAGCCAGCACTGCAAAGGTCTTCCCGCGGCTCATAATTTACATATTCTGTTGCTTTATTCTTACTCAGTTGAACCCGGATTGGAAATAAATGACAGCTAATCGGTTTCTTCCAACTAACTTTTCCATCATTGTATGCTTGCTCAATTCCACATTTAACAATTCCATTAGGATCTGTTATGCCATATACACAGACTTTGCTATCGATGGTAGGTGTAACCCAACCAAATTCTTCATCAAATACGTAGCGACCCTGCTTTTGCAATTCCTTTTTATTTTCCTCGTCGAGGTAAGGCAATACAGCATCATACACTTCATTAAGATGAACCAGCTCTTCCTTACTAAGGGGAGCCCCCGCATCTCCATCTACGCAACAACCGCCTTTACATTTATTGAGATCACAAACAAATTGTTCTTCAATAATTTCGTCGCTAACTAGTTTATTATCTATTACTATCATTTCAATTGCAAAAGTACTGACAAACCCCTAAAAGGTATTTAAAAAATTCAACGGCTATTTAATTCACTGCTTTAACCGTTTCTAACAATAAAAAAACACCAAAGCATAGCTCCGCAATGATTTACTGATTTTTCCATTTAAATGTTTGAATCATATGATCGATATCCAACTGGATAAAATCATGGATCGGCTTTAATGAATCTACATTAGGGGCCACCTCAAAATACAATGCGCCCCGAAGGAAATGCCGGGTCGTGTCGGTTAAAAAAAATTGTTTAGCAGTGGCTGCGTTGCCCCCCACTTTAAAAAAAACTCCGCCAACTCCATTACCTGTATGAAACAAACTGTCACTAATTGAATTAGACACTACATTGTTTTTATTGGTCATGGTATAAGCATCATTGACCAATTTATCGTAAATATTGATTGCAGCAGAATCCCGATAGCTCCCATCGGTTCGTTTTATTTTATACATAGACTTGCCGCCTATCTCTTTGTAACTTAAAAATATTTTACTGTGGAACTGTGGAAAATCAATATTGATCCAATACGGATTCTCAGGGGTAGCGTCGAAGTAGGTGCTATCCTTTACTATTTGTGCATATACGGGGTATTCAAAACTAAAAGGAAAATGCTCAATATCAAAACTTTTATATGCATGTTTGGGCAGCTCAATATTAAAATAGCCTCTCTTTTTTGAAACGTAAGGCGAATTGCAGGAAGCCAACCAAAGACAGGCAGCTAGCGGTATCAGGATTTTTTTAAGCAATCCCCTAAGAACGAAATTTTTTTTATGCATAGTAAGCTACTGGCTTTTATAAGTAAAGGAAGGATTCGAGTCCAATATTGCCTGAATTATCAAAGGCAAGTCAATGCCGATTGAAATTGAATGACCGCTACAGCAAATCAACCCACTGTTTATTCAAAATCCAATAGGTCTCTTGGGTTTTTCCGAATGACCACCTTCACGCTGTCAATCCTGTTTTTATTGATGGCTAGTGTAATAAAAGTAAAATCCCCGCTCACCACCGCCTCTTCCACTTGGGGAAATTCACCTGCTATTTCCAATACAAGTCCAGCCAACGAATCACTGTCTCCCCTCACTTTTTCAAAAATGTCACCTGGCAAAAGCATTGCCTTACACACGTCACTAATCATGGTTTTACCTTCAAAAATATAGGTAAAGTCGTCGATTTTTTTATATGCACTTTCTTCGTCATCAAATTCATCCTGGATATCCCCAATAATTTCCTCCATAATATCTTCGAGGGTTACAATTCCAGAAGTACCCCCAAACTCGTCCACTACAACGGCAAAATGTATTCGCCGACTCCGAAATTCTTGCAGCAGATCTTCTATCTGTTTTTGCTCATGAACAAAAAATGAAGGGCGCATCAAACCATGCCAATCATAGTTTTCGACCTTACTCGCATTTACATGCGGCAGCAAGTCTTTGGTATGCAGCATCCCTTTCATCTCATCCAGATCGCCGTTGTAAACTGGTAAACGAGAGTAATGGAGTTCTTCCACTTTTTTTATTACCTCTTCAAATGAACTGTTATAATCGATTCCACTAACATCTAGCCTTGTGCGCATAATCTGTTTAACGGTAGTGTCACCAAATTTTCGAATCCCTTTTAAAATCTGTTTTTCTTCTCTGTTAGCCTCATTCTCCGGCAATAAATCAATGGCATAATCCAGTTGACTATGATCCAACATGGAAGAATTGTGCGGAGAAAATTTTCCCTCAATACCACCGCTAAACACCAGCAATCTTTTACTCAACCTATAAAACAGACTGTTGAAAATCTCAATCGTTAGTGAGGCGGTGGAGGCAAACCAAATTTTATGATGGGTGGCCCAAACTTTTGGCAATACCTCACCAAAAAGGACAATTAAAAAAGTGACGGAAAAGACCTTGATCAAAAAATTAATCCAAAACCCTAGGTGAAACGTATCCAGCAATCCATCCATCAGCACGTTGGATATTAAAATAATACCCATATTTACCAAGCTATTAGTAATTAGCAACGCTCCTAATAAAGTTTTAGGCTGTTCGAGTAAAGTAACGATACGCCTAAAGGAAGGCTGCTGCTTAGTCTTAAGCATATTGATATCCTTATAAGTAAGCGAAAAAAATGCTACTTCAGAGCCGGCTACTAGAAAAGAAATGATAAACAATACTACCGCCAAAAAAATAAGTACTGCTGAAGCGGCAGGGGTTATTGCAAGTAATGAGAACTGCAAGAAAGCAGCACTATTCATAACCGAATGGTAATCCAAAACTATTTGTTTTAATTAATAATATTTTTCTAATCCAATGCTTCATGGCTTTTATAAACTCTCCGTAGTACTTTTATTAAAAAGGCAACTTTTCAGCTCCATCCTCATCTGTGGGAATATCATCCCCCAAATCCTCCATTCCTTCTGCTGGTAAGGAAACTACAGTTCCGTCACTTCTTTTATCAAGCATGATCAAATTGTCGCCTACAATTTCTGTTGCAAATTTTTTATTCCCTTCTTTATCTTCCCAGCTTCTAGTTTTTAAACGCCCCTCTATGTAAACTTGACTACCCTTATGTAAATATTTTTGGGCAAGCTCTGCCAACCCCCTCCACAATACGATGGTATGCCATTCAGTCTGTGAAATCAGCTTTCCGCTCTTATCTTTGAAAGTCTCGGTGGTAGCTAGAGAAAATTTTGCGACAGCAATATTTCCCTCCAAAAACTGCATATCTGGATCTTTTCCCAAATTGCCTATTAACATCACCTTGTTAATGCCTCTCATTTTTTGATTATTATTTTAATAATTTGGCCGCCTTACCTTACAACAGGTTTAAAGGTACATTTTTATCCGTTAAATAGTTACTGATGAATTTCGGAAACGGTAGTTTGCCCAGGGCCTTTCGATTGATTTTCTTATACCCCTTTAATACAAGGGGCTCTTTGACTGCAATTCGAACAAACTGCCCGTGGATAATTTGATGGGTCAGTAATTGCTTGTATTGGGGAGAAATATGAGTTACCGTACACTTAGTTTTTCCAAGCAGTTTTTTGAACGGAGTAAGATCCGTAATGACAATTGGCCCTGCAGATTCTATCAATACAAACTCATATAGATTCTCCCAAATATCACTGCTCCCCCTTTTTCTAACATAGGTTTCCCCCTCAAAATCAACCCGCAGATAATATAGCCACCTTGTTTTTTTGGTGATTGTCTTTTCCTTGACTGGTAATTGCTGAACGGTTCCTTTCAAAAAGGCTTTGCAATGCTCACTCAATGCGCAACTGTCACATAAAGGCAATTGGGGTTTACAAACTACGGCGCCAAAATCCATCAATGCTTGATTGTACGCTCCGGGCTGCTTTTTATTGAGTAAATCATTGGCCAATTTTCCAAATAATTGCTTGCCTGCCAGGCTATCGGTAGGGGTGAAAATGCCAAAATACCTAGCCAAAACCCTGTAAACATTTCCGTCCACTACTGCATAGGGCAGCTTAAAAGCAAAGGAACCGATTGCCGCTGCCGTATAAGGTCCAATCCCCTTTAAGGATAAAATTTCTTCATACTGATCCGGAAACTTTCCATTCAGTTTTTCACTAATATATTTTGCTGTGGCAATCAGGTTTTTGCAGCGGGTGTAATAACCCAACCCTTCCCAAAGTTTGAAGACCTTGACTTCTGGAGCCTTAGCTAAATGATGTATAGTGGGAAAGGCGGCAATAAACCGATGGTAATAATCCAAGCCCTGGGCAACCCTAGTTTGCTGCAATATAATTTCGCTCAGCCAAATTTTGTAAGGATCTTTTTCCCCCTTCCAAGGCATTTCACGGGTATTATCATCCTTGTTCCAACTGAGCAGTTTTTTTACAAAATACTTTTGGCTTTCTATTGGTATCATAATAACTCAAATGTCCGTTAAATTCAGATTGAGTGGATTTTTGTTTTTTTCCGTTCAAAATAACTGATCTAGGCTTTAACCAAACTTTTTAATGAAATTTTCACTTTAAAAACTTACTACTAACTGATAATCAATTAATAATGTTGCTTTTGTCGTATATATTGACTATTTTGCTTATGAAAGCAATTAAAACTTTATAGAATGAGAAAAGCAGACTTGATTTCAGCCATTTCAGAAAAAACTGGTATTCCCAAAGTGGATGTTATTTTTACATTAGAGACTATGTTTAAAGAAATTAAACAATCCCTGATAGCCGGTGAAAATATTTATATCCGTGGATTTGGCAGCTTTATTACCAAAAAAAGGGCCGCAAAAATTGGCAGGAATATCAAAAAAAATATCGCCGTAGAAATTCCTGCACACTATACCCCAGCATTTAAGCCAGCCAAAGAGTTTGTACTGGAAGTGAAAAACAATAAATTAGCCGAAAACGTCTAGGCTTAAAAGCTTACCTTTGCGCCTCAAATAATTCTTGTGAAAAAACAACAATTAATCCTTTTAGTGGGAGGCATTCTTATTATCGCTTCCCTATTATTTTTTGGCAAAACTGTTGCAAAAAAAGACGCTTCAGCCATGGGCGGAGCTTCCAAACCTTCTGCCGCCGCAGCCTTCAACATTAACAAATACATTCAAGATGCGAAGGCCAATCTAACTGTTTCCCAACAAAACTATGTAAACTTGCTTGAAAACAGCATCTCCCGAGGTAATGTGTTGGCTCAGCAAATTAAGGTATATAACCAGCTAGCCACGTTCTGGGAAGACTCCGTACATCAACATGAATTATACAATTTTTACAGTTCTCAGTCAGCTAAGTTGGTAAATTCTGAAAAAAACCTCACCTTTGCTGCCCAATTGATGTTAGCTGACCTCAGAAATGAGTCGGACCCAGCTAAAAGAGGATGGAAAGCGGAACAGGCAATTGATCTATTTGAACGTGCTATTGTACTTAATCCCGACAACGCCAATCTTCAAGTAGGATTGGGAAGTTGTTACGTTTTTGGAAAGGGTATGGCGGGTAACCCGCAGGAGACCATGAAGGGTATCCAACAGCTGCTACAGGTTATCCGAAAAGATTCCCTAAATATGCAGGCTCAACTAGTGCTAGGAATTGGGGGTGTGATTTCAACACAATACGATAAAGCCATTGACCGCTTATTGAATGTATTGAAAAATCAGCCAGGGAATTTAGAAGCGATATCTTGGTTGGCAGATGCTTATGCTGGAAAAGGAGATAAGCCCAATGCTTTGAAATGGTATGAAATTAGTAAACGGTTGATTAACAACCCCGTTTATACAAAAGAAGTAAACGAAAGAATTAAGCAGCTGAAATAAATATATTGGATTTAAATCCAACCATTTAGTTCAGTCAATATTTTTAAAAATTTTATTAACAACAAAAAGACTAGGTATGCCTTGTGGTAAAAAAAGAAAACGTCATAAAATTGCAACACACAAACGTAAAAAACGTTTAAGAAAGAACCGTCATAAGAAGAAATAATTCTCTTTTTATCATAAGTGCCGGCTCCCTCAGGCCGGCACCTGTTTTTAGTCAACAGGCAGTAAAGGTTATCCAACATAATACTTTAGGCCTCGTTGTACGTTACCCTTCCGTGCTGTACTGGTCTCTAATTAAAAGTGAATTGAGTGACAAAGGAACTGATTATAAATACTACCCCACAAGGCGTTGAAATAGCCCTTTTGGAAGATAAAATGCTGGTAGAGTTGCACAACGAAAAAGCTGATGCCAACTTTGCAGTGGGGGACCTTTACCTTGGAAAAGTCAAAAAGCTGATCCCCGGTTTGAATGCAGCATTTGTAGACATCGGTTTTGAAAAAGATGCTTTTTTACATTATACTGACCTGAGTCCCTATGTAAAGTCAATATTGAAATTTACCAATATTGCCATCAATGATCATTCTGAAAAAGGAATTGATTTTGGTAAATTTCCAGTTGAACCCGAAATTGTAAAAACGGGAAAAATAGCTGAAGTATTAGGTGGAAGACCCAATGTATTGGTTCAGATATTAAAAGAACCGATCGCAGCAAAAGGCCCCCGCTTAAGTTGCGAATTGTCCCTGCCAGGTAGATATGTGGTGATTACACCATTTAATAATATCATAGCCGTATCAAGAAAAATCCACTCTAGCGAAGAAAGAAAAAGACTGCATAAAATAGTTGAAGCCGTAAGAAGCAAAAACTTTGGTGTTATTGTTCGTACTGCTGCCGAAGGTAAAAATACAGCAGAACTTCATGAAGACCTGTTAAGTCTCATACAAACCTGGAAAACTATCCAGGCTAATCTTAAAGGAGCTGTTCCCCCAACCAAAATTTTAAGTGAGCAGGGTAAGGCCAATAGTATGTTACGCGACCTACTCAATGAGGATTTTAACCGGATTGTAGTAAATGACAAAAATATTTTTGCAGAAACAAAAAGCTATATCCAACGCATTTCCCCTGATAAGGTAGACATTGTTAGCCTTTATAATAATAGCGCCCCCATATTTGACAGTTTTGGTATAACCAAGCAAGTTAAGGCGGCGTTTGGCAAAACAGTGAACCTTCCTAGTGGAGCATACCTAATTATTGAACATACCGAAGCGCTGCATGTAATAGATGTAAACAGTGGCTATAAAAGCGTAAGCAATAATCAGGAAGAAAATGCCTTAGAAACCAATTTAGAAGCTGCGGAAGAAATTGCAAGGCAATTAAGATTGAGAGATTTAGGCGGTATTATTGTAGTTGATTTCATCGATATGAAATTGATGGAAAATAAAAAGCGCTTGGCAGATGCGATGGAGCAATTCATGCGTACTGACAGGGCCAAACACGCAGTACTTCCTATCAGCAAATTCGGCTTAATGCAAATCACCCGGCAACGGATGAAGCCGGAAATGAATATCAATACTTCGGAAATTTGCCCTAGCTGCAGTGGAACCGGAAAAATTTCTTCTACCCTAATACTAGAAGATGAGATTGAAAAAAATCTAAGTTACCTGATTATGCAAAAGCATAAAGGACTAACGATTCAGGTAAATCCAATCTTATTCACTTTTCTCACCAGTGGATTTATTTCCAAACGAAGAAAATGGTGTTGGAAATACAAACAGAAAATCAAAGTGATTGCCAACTCCAATTATCACCTCACAGAATTTCATTTTTTTGATGACAGTGATGAAGAGATTAAATTATAGTTTAAAAAAAGCCCGAATTGATTCGGGCTTTTTTTTATGCAAAATCTTTCAGCAATTTAATTTCATTTCGGTATAACAAAATCTTTCCGTCATTTTCCAAATGCTTAAGCAGCCTTGAAACCACTACCCTAGAGGTAGCCAGCTCGTCTGCAATTACGTAATGAGATGCTTTAATCACATTGGAACCCGATAGCCGTTTTTTTTCTTTCAGGTAGGCTATTAATCGTTCATCGAGTTTATGGAATGCAATGCTTTCAATAGATTTTAGTAATTCCAAAAAGCGCTCATTAAAACTCCGCATGATGTAGTTCTTCCAACTTGGATATTTGCAAAGCCACTCATCTAGTTTAATATGTGGGATTGCGATTAATTCTACGTCATCTTCTGCAATTGCTTTTACCTCACTTTTTTTAGCTTCTACACAGCAACTATACGCCATTGAACAGCTCTCGTTACTAGAAAGATAATACAACAAAATCTCCTTTCCGGTATCATCCATTCTAAACACCTTGATGGTACCTTTTACAACAATGGGCATCATACGGATGTATTTGCCATAATCTATTATAATATCACCCTCCTTAAAAAATTTCATTTCTCCAAACTGGGACATCTCTTTTACCAATTCTGGCTCAAAGGTTGCACCGAAACTTACTAAACTATTCATGTAGTTTTAAAATGAATGTTAACAATAGGACAAATCAGTTACTGCCTAATTCCCTTATAAAAAATTGCTAGCAAGCATTTTTTATAAGGAGTTACCAATGATACAACTTGCCCAGATTACAATCGGTTTTTGTTTCGAAAATTGGACCCTCTAATCTGCCTATGAAGATACACAATCCAGCAAACAAATGGCTTTCTATAAAATGCCACTTAACACAGAAGCCAACCCCTATTTGAGATTGGCGTCTGTGTTAAGTGGCCAGAAGTTTCAAATTATTTTACCAACTCATTTACTTGTTCCCAAGTACCTCCATTGGTTACGTTGGAAATTCCATTTTGCTCTAAAATAAATTTCGCTTGGCCACTTCTGTTTCCACTTCTACAAAAAACGATCACATTTTTTTTATCTTTAAACTTTTCTAGCTGAAAGGGAATACTATCCAATGGAATGTTTACGGAGCCCTTTACATGGCCTCCTTCAAATTCGGCTGGCGTTCTTACATCCACCAAAAAAGCTCCCTCTGAAACCAATGTTTGTAAATGGCTATTTTCTGTATTGGAAAATAACTGGCTAAAAATACTCATACTTATTTTTTTAAACTGTGAATTTTTTAATAACCCCTAGCAAGCCTGCCTTTTGAACCACCCCACTTTGTCTCCAAAGTGGTTGTCCATTTTTAAATAAAATAAGGGTAGGCACCCCTTGTACCTGATAAGCACTGGCAGCCTGGGGATTTTTGTCTACATCCACTTTTATAATCGTAGCGGTATCGCCTATTTCCTTTTTGAGATCTTTAAGAATGGGTGCCATCATTTTACAGGGGCCACACCATTCTGCAGAAAAATCTACCAGCACCGGCTTGTCGGATTGTATGATTTCGTTGAATGTCATATTAATTCATTTTTTTATCTGATCTGATGATCGGTTGGTCATCCTTTTTAAAAATCCCTAATAACAATGCACCCATCAATGCGCCATATAAAGTACTATTGATTGGCCTGGACGTTATCATACAGGTTCCAGATGAACAGCCTATTTGTTGCCAGTAAAAATAACCTGCAATTCCACCAAGGACTGCTCCAACAACATATAATTTATTTTTATTAAACCACTTCTTCATAAGAAATATCTTTTGTTTTTTCCTTGTTATTACTAGATGGCACTGAGCATCCGCCTGTGGCGCAACAGCCAATATTGAATACCGGCATACTGGTAAATAAAATACCCATAACTGCCATTATCCAATCTCTAGCCATCACAGATTGAACAATGATGGCAATGCCTAATGCCAGTCTTACAAATCGCATAAAATTCCAATTGGCTAAAATTCCTGATTTCATAGAAATATTTTAATTTTCATGTTCTATTTTTTACTGTCGTAAACAATCATTTGAATAAATGATGTATTTACCCAAAAGCTGCCAATTAAACGCTACTCCTTTTTTGAAGCGCAAGTATTAATACCAACCAACGTGTAAAGGGGGCAAAATCCAACCAAGCCGGTTATTACAAAAATGCCCGATACTGCAAATAATACAATCCCCCATACTCCTGTTACGGCACTGGTAAAATACAAAACACTCATTACAGCAGCTAATAAAATTCTAATAATTCTGTCGAGACTACCCATATTTGTTTTCATATACTATAATTTAAATGCAAG
>CANIMM010000031.1 GCA_947468255.1 Chitinophagaceae bacterium
GATGGAATTATATGGTTTCGTAAAGAAATCAACCTCACTGCTGATGAAGCAAGCCAACAATCAACCCTCTATCTTGCTAAAATAAATGACTCTGACAGCACTTATATAAATGGTACGCTGGTAGGTTCTACAAAACTGCAGGCTGAAAAACCCAGGGTGTATCCGATTAAAGCCGGAATTTTTAAAACAGGTAGGAATATCATTACTGTTAGGATAGAGGATATCGGAGGAATGGGCGGCATTTACGGGAATCCTACAACCTTGTACCTGCAAAATGGTGACAAATCTGTTTCATTGGTGGGTGGCTGGAAATACAAGGTAGCGGTAGTAAAATTCAACGCTGTTTTAAGTCCAAACTCCTATCCAACCTTACTTTACAACGCGATGATTCATCCCTTATTGCCATTCGCAATCAAGGGTGTAATTTGGTACCAAGGGGAAAGCAATGCAGAGCGAGCCAAACAATACCAACGGGTATTTCCTGATCTTGTCAAAGATTGGAGAGCACATTGGAACCAAGGCGATTTTCCGTTCTTATTTGTTCAGCTGGCAAATTTTATGAAAACTGATTCAATACCTGTAGAAAGCACTTGGGCTGAACTAAGGGAAGCGCAAAGTATGACCCTTGCCTTGCCAAATACTGGAATGGCTGTCGCTACAGATGTTGGGGATGCCGTAGATATTCACCCAACGGATAAGCAGACGGTAGGATTGCGACTGGCCTTATCCGCACTTAAAGTTGCCTATCAACAAGCAATCGTATTCTCTGGCCCTGTCTATCAATCAATGAATGTAGAAGGCAATAAGGTTACACTAACTTTTGAGCAAGTCGGAAGCGGATTGAAAATCAAAGATAAATATGGTTACCTCAAAGGATTTGCGCTAGCTGGAGAAGACCATCAGTTTCATTGGGCAACAGGAACGCTTACTGGAACCAATAGCCTTCAAATTAGTGCTACTAAAGTTCAACATCCAGTTGCTGTGCGCTATGCATGGAGTAATAATCCGGAGGATGCCAATCTCTACAATAGTTCAGATCTGCCAGCATCATCCTTTCGGACCGATCATTGGAAAGGAATTACCGAATAGCCAGGTAACAGACTAGTATTCAAATTGATAAGAAATGAAAAGGGTTACCCCAAGAGATAAAAAAATAAACTAATGAAAAAAACATTCCTTTTATTCTTATTGATTTGTAATGCGATCATTTGTAATTGCCAAGATATAATTAATAAGTGGTCAGGTATTCTTAATGCAGGAGCACAAAAAATTGAATTAAGATTAAATTTAATCCAGCATACAGATAAAACATTTGCTTCTAATTGGGATATACCTGCTCAAAAAGCAAAAGGGCTTAGTTCTTCTAAAACAGAATTGCTGAACAATAAATTATCCATTGAAATTAAAATGATTGGAGCTACTTATGTCGGTTCTATTAATTTGTCTGGTGACAAAATAGAAGGAACCTGGTCGCAGTCTGGAATGAACTTCCCCTTCAACCTAGTGCCATTTAAAGAAGGACAAACAGAATTAATAATCGTAAAACCGCAAACACCTAAAGCCCCATTTGCATACCAAGTTAAAGACTTTGTTTATGAAGGAGTAGACACTAAACTTAGTTATGGCACTACGATAACCTATCCAAGCGATAATACTAAACATCCATTGATCATATTAATTACAGGAAGTGGAAAACAGGATAGAGATGAAACTATTTTTGACCACAAACCTTTTGCAGTAATAGCCGATTATCTTACTAAAAAAGGATATGCCGTAATGAGAGTAGATGATAGAGGTACAGGAAAGTCAACCGGTGATTTTAGTAAGAGTACAACGGCAGACTTTGCCCTTGATGTACAAGAGCATATTCGCTATGCCAAAAATTTACCTATGATTGATTCCAGTAAGATTGGTTTACTTGGTCATAGCGAAGGGGGCATTATTGCGCCAATGGTAGCAATAAAAAACAAATCAGTAGCCTTTATTATTTTAATGGCAGGCCCTGGAATTGAAATAACTGAGTTAATGGCTTTGCAAAATGAAATGGTTTTAAAGTCAGCAGGAATTTCGCAAGATGCTATTAATGCTTATATACCCTTGTACAAAAAGTTAATGAAGACTATCATTGCAGTGGATAGCATAAAAGATGCCATTTCGACATCAACTGAAATGATAAAAGATTGGTATAATACGACCGATAAGAATTTAGCGCTATTGACTACTAATATAAAATCAGCATCAGATATTAATAAGTTTGCAACAATTATGAGTGAAACACTTTTAACTAAGTGGTGGAAATATTTTGCATCCTACAATCCTCAAATTGCTTTACAAAAAATAAAATGCCCAGTACTCGCAATGAATGGTTCAGCAGACATTCAAGTTGCAGCTGATGCCAACTTAAAAGGTATTGAAGTAAGTTTAAAAAAAGCAAAGAACAATAAGCTAACTGTAAAGAAATTTGAAGGACTGAATCATTTATTTCAGAACTGTACAAAATGTACAGTTGCTGAATATGGTGAATTAGAAACTACTATTGAGCCTGAAGTTCTTGAATATATCTATCAATGGCTAGTTAAATCAAACTATTAATGATGCTATTGAAGCTGAAGCAATCTTAGTTGCTGAACATACAACTAAATGCATTTCCTGCACAATCTATTTTTTAATTCTCCTTGTAATAATTGAAAATGGTGAATTATCTATTTTGGATAATAAACCTAAGTTTTGTAGGTTTGTCATGCACCATTTAGAACTAGTCAAGGGCGGTTATTTTGGCTGTTTTTTATTCAATATACCAAATTCATTTTCACATGAAATTCATATTCAAGAATTGGCATTTTAGCAATTTTCTTGCTTGCAAAACGCTGTCGAATTTTGTCGGCATTATTTTTTTCTGCTCTTTCATAGGCAACCCATTTCTTGCTGCTGCGCAGTCGGACCATACAGGCATTGTTAGGGATGGAAAATTATTGCGCAGTGAGTTATGGCAGCCCTTTGATGCTCAATCCGCTAAAGGAGATTTTTTCGTTTCCCCCAAAGGAAATGATTTGTGGTCAGGAACGCTTGAGGCACCGAATGCAACACTTACCGATGGTCCATTTGCTACCATTGCGCGAGCTAAACTTGCCGTTCGGGAACTTAAGTCGAGCGTATACCTACCAAAAGGAAAAGCAATAGATGCTCGATATACTGGGACAACTTATCCATTTGGAAGAGGAAAGGATATTGTAGTTTTTATCCGAAATGGTTTTTATCCATTAAAAGAATCGCTTGTATTTAGTCCGGAAGATGGTGGAGAAAGAGTGGAAACCAACCTCCCTTCAGGTGCTTTTGAATGGCACCATTTGCGAGATAATTACATTACCTACGCAGCCTATCCAGGCGAAAAACCAGTTATCTCGGGAGCAGTGCCAATAAAAAATTGGAAAAAGATTGGAAAACTATGGGTTGCTTCATATGCTGGGAATGAAGTTTCTACATTAAATGTGAATGGCAAGAAACAGATATTGGCTAGGTATCCCAATCAGGATTATTTGACGCTTCTTAAGACGCCGGCAAATTCTTCTGAAATACCCTTTAAAGCGGGTGACTTAAAAAATTGGAATGAAATGCAAGACAACCGAATCGTAATTCTATTGCGTTGGCGGACTGCTTACAATTCGATTGCGAAAATTGATGAAAAGAATCAAATCGCCTACCTTAAAGAACCTGAAGATGGACCTGGCAAGAACAATGGATTATTAGTGGTACCTCCGCGCTATTATGTTGAAAATGTAAAGGAATTGTTAGATGCTCCCGGAGAATGGTTTTTCGATAAAAACAAACAGGAGATTAGCTATATCCCAGCCGAGGGAATTACTGACCCAAATGATGCTGACATTTCAGTGCCGCAGATTAATAAGCTAGTTCTTATTACCGGCAATGAAGAAAAGCCAGTTCGGAATCTACGTTTTTATGGATTGGCTTTTGAAGGGGCCAAAGAGAACTTTAGAAATTATCCTCACCATTACGAGCCTACAGAAGGATGCACTGCCATTACTTATGAATATGCAACGGATTGCGAGTTTGCTTATTCTCAACTTCGGGCTTGCGGTGGAGTAGGTATGTCGATAGCCGGTGGCTGCTATGGTGTGCGTGTTTTCAATAATATTTTTGATGGGCTAGAACAAGGAGCATTGGGAATCAATAGTACGGGCGATTTGAAAAATGGAAAACTTATTCAGATCAATCACCAGACCCTTGTCGATCACAATATTTTTTCTTCTTGCGGTCAAGGTGGTGGCATTACTTTAGGTATTGGTGGAACGATTCATACTACCATTTCGCACAACTATTTTACCAAGTCTGGCCGGCCCTATACGATGGATATTGGTGCAGGAGGTTTAGAAGGTACGATCACAGGCGATGTAGTGGTGGAGTACAATCATTTCGAAGATGTGCAAACAGATGCGGATGATGCAGGGGTTGTTGTCGTTACGGGGATGACCTATAATTCCTCGATACGCAATAATATCATTCATCGGGTACATCGCGGATTTTTTAGCGACAATGTTGCCTTCTGGTTTGATAATTTGTCGAGCAACTGGACAGTTAAAAATAATATTTACTTCGACCTGGAACAGGGAGACATGAAAACCTGCGGTACCTATTTGATTAACAACGATTACTCAGATAATTTTTTGATTGAGCATCCCAAACTGTTGCCTGAAAAATTTATCGAAGGGCTTCCGAGTTTTGAGTGTTCTAATCTTCAGATTACCCTAAATGGCAAGCCGGTAAAAGGGATGTTGCCAACAGGTAGTTTACTGAAAGTCAAAGCCGATATTTTAAATACAGGTAGTTCAGGAGTTGCTCAAGTATCATTGTTGTTAGATAGAAAACCCATTGATACTAAGCCTTTCCCGGTTGTTAGAGGGAATACCCGAACGATCGAGTTTGAGATTCGGTTGAATAACCCAGGAGGCCAAGAGCTTGCAATAGGAGAAACCAAACCCCAAAAGGTAACCGTTGAAGGGGAAAAACCCAAGGTGTCTTTCAATCAGCTTCATCTCTCAGAGGAACGTATTTTAGCGGGCGAATCTGTTCATATTACAGCCATGGCCACCAATCTGCAGCAGACCGATATTCAGACTGAGATTCATCTTTTTGCCGCTGGAAAAGTGGTTAAGACTGAGACAATAAAATTGAAAGCAAAGGAGGTGAAGGAAATTTCTTTTGATCTTGTTCCAAAAATAGGACTATTCCCATTGCGCATTGGGAATAGTGGTGAGCAGACTTTAACAGTGCTTAAATGCAAGGAACTTGATTTGTCCAAAGAAAAACTGCTGACCTATCTTTCTTCAAAATCAAAACCAGCAATTGTGGAGGTTTATCAAAATGAGAATCGATATGTTTTAAAAGCAAGTGGATGGGATTTTTATCATGCGGAAGATGCCTACGCAACGGTATATCTGAAGAAATTAAAAGGTGATTTTGTATCGACGGCAAAAATAGCAGCCTTTGGAAATCGTACCAGCGAATGGTATCGAAGTGGTTTGTTTGTCCGTAATGACATTTCCAAAAGTTTCGATGTGGATCGTGGTAGCTTAGGATCTGTATTGATGTTTAGCACTCCTGGTAGGGCTGGAATTGAATACGATGAGTTTGGCAACGGCTGTATGCATAAGGCTTCCAGCGAGAATTTGCCTGAAAACTCACCTACTCCGATATGGATTAAGCTCGAGCGTCATGGGGATCAGTTTACTGGTTATGTCAGTCTAGATGGTAAAAATTGGATCATCAAACGTCAGACAAAAAATATTCCAGGAATAGCAGCAGCGGTGGATTTGGGATTGGCAGCAGGCTCGCCCGATCAAAAACAATATACGGTTGAGTTTGTAGAATGGAAAGTTAAAATTCAAGACTAAGCATTTTGTTATACATTTTTTTATACCCTAATTTATCTGCTATCATTAGCAGATAAATTAGGGTTTTTAGTTTGTAGATAATTTTTTTGTAAAAAGTGTTTTTTGACAGGATGGCAAAAAACCTAGTTTGATAGAGACTGCTTAATTGACGATTTCCTAGCAACCAGCTTGGCAAATATCCTATTGAATAAGCCGTGTAAGAATTTTCTTCTGGTGCAGAAAAATTTGTTGCGCTACTTTATAATAAAATTATTTACGGCAACGCCATTCCTTATTTCTTCACTCGCCCTAGTGATAATGGTATCTCCATATTTTACAGCACCAAATATTTCCGTTTTTCCTTCATAAGTCCTTCCAGTTTTTATAGGCACCCAAAGATTTGAATTATTGTGTATCGAAATAACAAATACACCGGTACTAGAATTTAAAACTGCAGCAGCTGGAACTATATATGCATTGGCATTTGAACTTAGCGGAATCACTACTTCTGCTACCATTCCAGGCAATAACTTGTGATTTTCGTTTTTCACATCCATTTCTATATGTTGAGAACGAAGTTTAACATCTAATGCACCAGCAAGTCTTGCTATTTTCGCTTGATACTTTTCACCTGCTATGGAGGTTAGAGAAAAAACAACTTCACTATTTGTACTAATATAAGCAGTATATGCCTCAGGCACACTGACTACCAATCTCAACCTATTCTGCTCTTTTAAAGTGAACAATGGCAAATCAGATCCTTTTCCTGAAGGACCCACATAGGCACCAGCACTTACATTTCTGGCAGTAATAACACCGCTGAATGGAGCTTTAATTTGTAAATATTCTCTTGTAGTTAAAGCTTCATGATAATTTGATTTAGCTGCCTCTAATTGAGCCAAGTCGGATTTTTGTTTCGCATAGGCTTGGTCTAGATCATTTTTTGATATGGTTCCAGGGGTTTTATTTGTTTCGACCAAACGATCATATGTTGCCTTACTAGCAAAGCATATTGCTTCTTGCGATTTTAATTTTGACTCAGCTGCAGATAATTGTGCATTTATTTCTGGTGCTTCTAATTCTGCCAGCAGTTGTCCGGCTTTTACCTCAGATCCTACATCTACCTGCATCTTTTTTATATAGCTATTCACTTTTGCATATAAATCAACTTGTTGAAATGCGATCAATTCTCCTGGAATTTTAACCGAGGAGGTTAAATCGCTTTTATTTAATATGAAAGCTTCTGTAACCGCTGTTTTTACTATTTCAACTTTATCTTTTTCATTGTTCGGCGTTTGATTCTGTTCATTATTACAACTAACTGTTATTATAATGAGAAACAAAATCATTGTTCTAGATAGGTAAGTGCTTAGCGCAAAAATGTATTTCATATTATGAGATTATTTTAAATTGGTATTTATTTTAAATTTTATGCATGCCGTAGGGAAGGAATAAAATGTGAACTGGCTTCATCTTCCGGATCTAACGACACACTTGCATTGGAGGCCTTTCCTTGTCCCCATGCAAAAACCAACGGCAGGATAAATAAAGCAGCAAAAGTAGACAATACCAGTCCTCCAATGACCGCTCTTCCAAGCGGTGAAGATTGATCTCCTGCTTCCCCAATACCCAGCGCCATTGGAATCATACCCACCACCATTGCAGCAGCAGTCATTACAATTGGGCGCAACCTCAATGCTGCAGCTTCTTTTGCAGAAAGTATCGCATCGCCATTATGCATCCTTAACTGTTCTGCATTGGTAATTAATAATACTGCATTGGATATAGAAACACCCACCGACATAATCATTCCCATATAGGATTGAAGATTTAAAGTTGACCCGCAAAATAGCAATAGCGACAAAGAGCCTAACAACACTGCAGGAGCGGTTGTTAATACGATAGCAGAAACTTTAAAGGACTGGAAATTGGCAGCCAACATTAAGAATATTACAATGATTGCAACTACTAAACCACTTTGCAAACTATCGAGCGTTTCATTTAAGGTGTTGCTTAATCCTATTAGTTCAACATTAACACCACGAGGCAGTTTCCCAAGTTCTCCGATTGCTTTATTTACATCTTTTGCTGCACTTCCCAAATCCTTTTTAAACATATTGGCGGTTACTGTTAAAACAGGCAATGCCCCAAGATTATCAGTTTCGCCATACGTGGAGTCCAATGCGAAAGTGGCAACATCTCCTAACAGTGGGCGGGATGAATTCTTCAATATCGGAATCTCACCCATTTCATCTTTGCTATTCATTTTGTTTTCGGGTACTTCCACTTGAACTGCATAAGCAACCCCTGCTTTTTCATCAATCCACGTATTTTTTTCTATATACCGAGATGAGGAGGTGGATGCGGTCAATGACCTTGATATATCCGATATATCCACTCCTAATTGCGCCGCTCTTATCCGATCAATATTAATATTGATTGAAGGATATTTGATAGATTGACCAAGCTGCGCATCCCGCAAATATGGAATCTTGTTTAATTTTGCTATTAATTGCTTGGCATAAGTTTCATTTAATTTTTTATCCCTTCCAGAAAACCGCACTTCAAGAGGTGTTGGTGAACCCTGACTTAAAATTTTCTCTGTCAATTCAATAGGTTCAAATGAGAGTTTGATACTATTATCGATCAGCTTGCTAGTATTTCTAATTTTATCTTTTAATTCATCAAGATCAATTTTTACATTTTCTTTGAGTGCAATTTGCAACACGGATTCGTGTGGCCCTGCCATCCATAGAAATATGGGACTCATTGAAAATAGCTGCGGGTGCATTCCTACATAAGCGGATGTAATGGATATGTTTTCTTTACCAACAATTTTGGTGATACTATCCAATAATTGAAGGGTAGTTAATTCTGTATGCTCAATTCTAGTTCCATCAGGCAAACGCATCCTAACCATAAATTGCCCGCCATTCACTTTAGGCAACACATCATGTCCAATACTTGTTATTAAATACCCGGCGCCCAAGCAAACTACTATTAGATAAATGATCACTATAGGTTTTCTATAAGGCATCATCCTGGTTATAAAATTGAGATACCTTTTTCGTATTTTTTCAAAAGGACTCATTTTACCCTTGCTAATATTTTTTTCCAGTAAACTTGCTTTCTGGCTCCAAGTATCTGCTTCACTAGATGCATCAAAACCGGCTGCTAAAAATTCTTCACCATCAGTCATTTCCTTACCGTCGGCACGTTTGTGATGCTTTACTTTCATAATCCAATTGGCCATTACCGGTACAAATGTTTGTGCCAGAAAATATGAAACGACCATACTAAAACCTATTGCCAAAGCAAGTGGTAAAAATAACGAACCAGGTATCCCGCCCATTGTAAATGCTGGTGCAAAAACCGCCAGGATACAGAATAAAATCAACAGCTTAGGGAAGGCAATTTCTTTACAAGCATCCCAGATGGCCAGTGCCTTGGGTTTTCCCATGTCCAAATGCTGGTGAATATTTTCGATGGTCACCGTACTCTCATCCACCAATATCCCGACGGCAAGCGCTAAACCGCTTAGCGTCATTATATTAATAGTTTGTCCAAATAGATTTAAAAAAAGCACCGCAGAAATGATAGAAGTGGGGATTGTTAAAATAACGATAATCGCAGCCCTCAAATCTCCAAGGAAAAGGATCACCATTAATCCAGTAAGTATGGCCCCTAAAATACCTTCACTCAAGAGGCTCTTCACAGAATTAATTACATAGGTTGACTGATCAAATTCATAAGTCAATTTCACATCCTCAGGTAACTGGGATTGCATTTTTGGCATTGCCTTCTTTAGGTTCTGAACAACTTCCCAGGTAGAAGCATCCGCACCTTTTGCAACACTGATATAAACAGAACGCCTTCCATTAACAAGCGCATATCCGGCTGTTACATCTGCCCCATCCTCAACCGTTGCAACATCTTTTAAATACAAATTTTGCACTCCCCCCTTAAAAAGGGGAATATTTTCAAAGTCTTTTATATTACGAATGACGGTGTTGGAAGGAGTAATATAATTTTTATCACCAATTCTAACATTGCCAGAGGGCGTTGGCTGATTATTAACGCGCATTGCTTCAACCAATTGATCAGGCGTCAAATTATGCAATCTCAATAATTCGGGATCTGCTTTTATAACTACCGTTCTTACATTCCCTCCAAAAGGGGGAGATCCAATTAAACCAGGCACAGTAGTAAAAGAGGAACGAACATAAATATTTGCCATATCCAACAGTTCGTTATTGGTTCTTTTAGCACTGCTTAAAACCAACTGTCCAACAGGCAAAGTTGAAGCATCAAACCTTATAATAAAAGGGGGACTAGAGCCAGGAGGGAAATTTGTTTGAGCCCTATTTCCAAAGGCACTTACTTCAGCCGCAGCCTGCGCCATATTTGTTCCAGGATAAAAATTAATTTTCATTAAAGTTAGCCCCTGTATATTTTTTGTCTCAATATTTTTAATCCCGTTTACAAAAAGAAAAATATTAATGTACTGTTTAGCAAAAAAGGATTCCATTTGTGCCGGCGTATATCCACCAAACGGGTGTGATATATATATAACAGGCATATCCAATTTTGGAAAGATGTCTACCTTGATTGTATCCAGCGATTTAATTCCAAAAAATAAAAGCCCCGCTGCCAATACGAGTATTGTGATAGGCTTTCGTAATGCAAACCGAATTAAATTCATAATGAGGTATAATTATTTCAATTAATAACGTAAGTTCTATTAAAACTGACTTTCAAATATGCTAAAATCTCCAGCGGAAGCTGCTTTCAACAAAAGTGCTTGCCAAACATTGTTGTAAGCAATATCCCTATCAGTCTCTGCCCTTATAAGCACATAAAGTGTTTGCGTAAGGTCTACTAGATTTGTTAATCCATTTTTATACAATACTGATTTCTGAATATAGGCATCCGTTGCTGCTTTTACTTGAACTGGCGTTTCATTATATATGCTTATTGCATTTTTTATTTTGGTATCGGCTAATTGCAGTTGTGCTATTATTTGTTGGTTAACAAGATTGTATTCTTCTTGCAATCCTTTGCTAATTGAATTTTGTGATTTAACCTGTTGTGATATTCTGTATGGTTGCATAACGTTCCAGGTTACACCTATTCCCAATAAATAGTTGGCACGAGTAGGAGAAATTCCTTTCCAATAATTTTTTGAAAAATCCAGCTGGTTAATCGGATAGTCACTATTAAATCCAGAGCCCCTTGCTTGAAGTACACTTACTGCTGTAAATACTGGGTAATAGTTGGTCTTTATAAAACGAGATTGCGCTTCGCTTGCATTTATTCTGCTTTGATAAAACTGCAGTAGTGGATGTTGTTGAATAGCTACAGAATCTTGTGTTATTTTTGGAATTCTATTGATAAAAAAACTATCCAAAATATACTTTTGCGGAACCACTCCCAAAAATTGAGATAATTGATTCGACAACGCTGCTTCCTGATCTATTGATTTAGTTAATAATATTTTTGCCGAAGAATATTCCGCATTTGCTTGTGAAGAATCAACGCCCGGCAGAATGCCACTTAATACTTTAGCCACTGCTATTCGCCTAAATGTATCTGCTCTATTCAGATTTTTTTCATACGAGCTTTTCAATTGTTGTGCAGCTATAAGATTTAAATAGGTGGCTGCAATTTTAATGCTGTGTTGAAATAATTCCTGATCAAGGTCTTTGCCGTCTTTTACAGCTATCGCTTCAGCTACTTTCACTTTTTCCTTAGCCTTGCCAAATGTAAAAAAGTCCCAGTTAATATTGGTAAGGTAGGATGCGCCAAAGGCGGTATTATTATTTTGTTGAGCAAATGCAGGGCCAGCAGATCCAACACCTAAGCCATTGAAACCATATAATGGCCCAAATTGTCCATTTACTGTACCATAAGCCTGCTGTGCACTAAGGTTAAAGTTGGGAAGGTTTTCTCTTTTAGTTTGCTCCACAGAAATTTTAGAAGCTTCAGCATATTGTTTTTTTGCTTTTATTGTACCGTAATTTTTAATGCCCACTTTCAAGGCATCTTTTAAGGTGATTAGTTGCTGTCCATAAATGGCACTGAATTTCAAAAACAGTATTAATACAAAGAAAATAAAACGCTTGTTTATTATATTAACCATTTTCTTACTATAGATTATTCGAATTGAAAATTTAACTACGTCATTTAAACCATAAAAGTAACCATTATTTTATTGCTACTAAAATAACTATATTTGAAAATACTATGCATAAACTTTTATTCTGAAGAGCACAAGTTTAGTTCTAAACGAAGCTAATATTCTATCGAAAGCTTTGGGAGCTTTATAGTAAAATAGAAATATCCAGCAATGTTGGCAGAGTCACTAAAAGTTGTAGAAACCCTTTGAACTAATATGGGAATATTGTAGCGGCAGTGCGTCTTTTGTCAATTTGACCACTGCTGAGAAGGGCATTAATACTATATGAAAAAATCTTTAAAGGGCTTTCAAATGAAAAAAATCTATTTATTACTCAGTCTGCTCATCTGCATTGATTGTTGTTTTGCTCAAGAAAAGAAAATGGATTCGCCTCCAAATGTTTTGTTGATATTGAGTGATGACCAAAGTTTTAATACCTTACATATTTTAGGCAATAATGAAATCCATACCCCTAATTTAGATCGATTGGCAAAAGAGGGAATGTTATTTTCTCAAGCTCATGTCATGGGCGGGCATCAAGGAGCAATATGCATTCCAAGCAGAGTAATGCTATTGACCGGTAGGTATGTAAATAGATTGCCAGCAGATGGTTCAGTAATACCTGATAGTTTGATCAGTTTGCCAGAAGTGTTACGTGCTAAGGGTTATACTACTTACCATACAGGAAAATGGCATAGCGATAAGGCTGCGCATCACCGGTTTTTCAGTGATGGGGGAGATGTTTTTTTTGGCGGAATGCATTTTGAAGCGGATGGCGGCCAAGCGCATCCAACCGTTTTTAAATTTGATTCAAGCGGCTTTTATCCTGTTTCCTTAAAAAGAAACAGCGACACATTTAGCACACAACTGTATGCAGAAAATGCCATTCGTTTTTTAAGTAGTGCAAAAGCAAAACAGCAACCCTTCTTTTGTTATGTTGCTTTCACCTCGCCCCATGATCCAAGAACGCCGCCCCCGGCGTATCAAAAAAAGTACAGGCCAGCAGCGATATCTGTTCCGCCCAATTTCTTACCTGCGCATCCATTTGATAATGGAGATTTGAATGTAAGAGATGAAAAATTATTAACAAGGCCATTAACTACAGCAGCGGTACAAAACGAAATTGCATTGTATTATGGAATGGTTAGTGAAATGGACAATCAAGTTGGAAGAATTTTAGCCGCACTTGAAAAGAATCATTTGAAAGAAAACACATTGATTATTTTTGCGGGCGATAATGGTTTAGCGGTTGGCCAGCATGGATTATTGGGAAAACAAAATTTGTATGAACACAGTATCAGAGTGCCAATGATTATTGCTGGTAGGGGTGTTCCGAAAGGGACCACTTATAAGGGGTTTAATTATTTAAGTGATATTGCACCAACTATTTTTAATTATTTAGGCATACCAATTCCTGCGACAGTAGAGGCGAAAAGCTTATTTCCAGTATTTAGCAAGCCGGATATAGTGGTGAGAAAAAATATTTACAACGTTTATGGCAATTGGCTAAGAAGTATTAAGTCTGCAAATGGTTATAAATTGATACTTTACAACGTGGATGGAATCCTACATAGTCAGCTTTTTGATTTAAAAAAAGATAAATGGGAGCGATTTAATTTGGCAGACAATCCTGCTTTTTCGAAAATAAAGGAATCATTGAAATTATTGTTAATAAAAGAAATGAAGGAAACGCAAGACAACTTGGATATTACAAAACCAGATTGGGGTAGGGTAAAAGGCATGAAAACAAATGGCGATGCAAAAAATAATTAAAAACATTTTGAATGTCGAATTCACTTTATTATCAAGACTAACAACATAATACAACTCCTATGATGCAAAAAAGATTTTGGGTGCTATTCACCTTGGCATTGTTCTCCATTATTACTTATTTAGACCGAACCTCTATCTCGATTACGGGGAGCCAAATAACTCAAGATCTCAATATGACTGAAAAAGAATTCGGTTGGATTTTGGGTTCCTTTGCATTTGCGTATGGAATTTTCGAAATACCCGTAGGACTTTGGGGTGATTTTAAAGGTCCTAAATCCATCATTTTCAGAATTGTTCTTTCCTGGTCTTTATTTACCATCTTAACCGGCTTTTCATATACATTCACTATGTTATTCATTGTCCGGTTTTTATTCGGAATTGGAGAAGCAGGGGCATACCCTAACGCAACTATTGTGATACAAAGATGGTTTCCTAAACAAGAAGCGGGACGCGCTCAATCAGTTATTTGGATTGCGAGTCGCCTAGGTGCAGCCCTGGCACCTTTCATTTCCATTTACATTATGACAATTTGGGGATGGAGATATGTGTTTTATATTTTTGGCGGACTAGGAATTCTGTGGGCTATTTTTTGGGGTTTATGGTTCCAAAATGAACCTAAGGATATGCCTGGAATTAAAGAAGCTGAATTAGCGCATATTGAAAAAGGCCGGGAAGTAAAAACTGCTAAAGAGAGCCTGCAAGTTTTTTTTAAAATCATCAAAACACCGAATGTGTGGGCTTTAATGAGTATGTACCATTGCCTGCTTTACGGAGCCTATTTTTACCTTTCCTGGATGCCTAAATACTTGAAAAATGGAAAAGGAATAGATGATGCACATATTGCATTCCTTGCTTCTTTGCCCTTTTTATTAGGTACCGTTGGTTGTTTTTCCGGTGGATTTTTATCTGATTTAATAGCCAGAAAAAAAGGATTAAAATGGGGAAGGCGATCGGTAGGTATGTTTGGTTTAATCATGTCTGGCTGTTGCATGTTGAGCTCTACTTTTATTGTAGATCCTACCACATCCATTGTTGTTTTAGCCTTTGGCCTGGCGTTTAAAGACTTCACTTTACCTGTATCCTGGGCAACCTCTGCTGATATTGGTGGTCAAAATTCAGGAGCCGTGGCAGGAGCAATGGGAATGGCTGGGCAATTGGGCTCTACCATTATGTCGATCGCTTTTGGGTACATATTAACTGCCACAGGTAGCTGGGATATACCGGTAAGAATCATCGGCATAATTGTGATATGCGGAGGTTTTATTTGGCTTAAAATTGACCCTACAAAAAAAATAGTGTTTTAATAAAGTAAAACTAAAACAACAGGCATGAATAAGATTCATTCAAATGGGCAATTCATACTTCTAGGGCTAATACTTTTCACTTCCATCCTATTGACGAAAGCTCAGGTTACTCCAGTTCCAGGAGTAGTGGTGGACTATGTTCCGGCTTCTACAAATACTTTCATTGGTTCGCCAAGCATTTGCAGATTACCTGATGGCACATTAGTTGCTTCTCATGATTATTTTGGACCGGCTTCCAACGAACATGTGCAGGCCACGACAGCAGTTTTCCAATCCAATGACAAAGGAAAATCGTGGACCAAAATCTCCGAGATTCATGGGCAATTTTGGTCTAACCTTTTTGTCCATCAAGGATTGCTATACCTGATGGGGACTTGGAAACATCATGGAAATTTAATTATTCGTCGTTCTGCCGATGGAGGCAAGACTTGGACAGACCCTACGACGAGCAAGTCTGGATTATTGCGCGAAGGCGAATACCATACTGCTCCGATGCCCATGTTGATTCATAATAATCGCATCTGGCGCGCGATTGAAAATGCCAAATCAGAAAGCAAAATGTGGGGATTGAGGTATAGTGCCATGGTGATCTCGGCTCCATTGGACGCAGATCTTTTAGATGGCTCATCTTGGACCACGACTAATTTTCTTTCGCATAATCCAGCGTACTTGGAAGGTAGATTCGGAGGTTGGATTGAAGGAAATGCAGTCCTTACTCCAGATGGTAAGCTTGTTGATTATTTGCGTGTTGCCAGTTCCGAAAAAGGACGAGAACTAGCAGCTATTGTAAACATTAGCGATGATGGCTTACATGCATCATTTGATACTGCAACGGGATTTATCGATTTCGTAGGTGGTGCAAAGAAGTTTTCTATTCGCTACGATCCAACATCAAAACTTTATTGGACAATTTGCAATGGCAGCTCTTCAGCGTTAAAAAAAATGGACGCGGGTGCAGTGCGCAACATACTGGTGATAAAAAGTTCATCTGATCTTAAAAATTGGAAAATCCATAAAGTGCTGCTTTCTCATCCCGATTTGCTGAAGCATGGTTTCCAATATGTTGATTGGCAGTTTGACGGTAAGGATATAATTTATTTATCAAGAACTGCATGGGATGATGATCAAGGTGGAGCTGATAATTATCACAATGCGAACTACCTTACCTTTCATCGCATAGCCCATTTCAGAAGGCTTAAACATAGATCAACTCCCAATGATTAAAGCTAATTGAAACTAGTTATTGACGCATCATTTTTATTTTTTAAATAGTTTTCGGTTGGGTAAAACTACCTTCAGAAAGGGTTTCAAGCAATTGAGACCCTTTCTGATTTTACTGTAAATGCTATGCTAAAAGGCATCAAAAAATAAAAACATACCTTTAAATCAAGAACTGATAAAGTAGAGCGTACACGGATTACTTAAACATACAACGCTTGTTTTTACCAATAAAATCTAACTTATAGTATGAATGCCTTACAAACTCAAGACTATCTCGTTTTTCTAATTTATTTTTTTATTGTAGCAGGCTACGGCTATATGGTTTACTACAAAAAAAAGAAGGCAACCGTTTCCGCATCACATGATTATTTTTTAGCAGAAGGGTCCCTTACTTGGTGGGCTATTGGAGCGTCGCTTATTGCCAGTAATATCAGTGCCGAACAGTTTATCGGTATGAGTGGAAATGGTTTTCAAATGGGATTGGCGATTTCTACCTACGAGTGGATGGCAGGTGCTTCGCTATTGGTGGTGGCCATTTTCTTTATTCCAGTTTATCTGAAGAACAAGATCTACACGATGCCACAATTTTTAAGTCAACGCTATAATTCAACTGTAGCAATGATTATGGCTGTTTTTTGGTTGTTGTTGTACGTGGTAGTCAACCTTACCTCTATTTTATACCTGGGCGCACTGGCCATCAGCAGTATTTCTGGTATCAATCTGTATGTGTGTATGTATGGGTTAGCGATTTTTGCAATTATCATCACACTTGGAGGTATGAAGGTGATTGGTTATACAGATGTTATTCAAGTTTTCTTTTTAGTGCTGGGTGGCTTGGTAACTACCTACATTGCGCTTACAATGGTGGCAGATCATTATCATACCAGCGGGGTAGTGAACGGATTTAAAATGATGATGGAAAAATCGGGTGATCACTTTCATATGATATTTAAAACTGACAATCCCAACTATCCTAGTTTACCCGGACTAACGGTATTGATTGGTGGAATGTGGATAGGAAATTTGAATTATTGGGGATGCAACCAATATATCACGCAACGTGCATTGGGCGCCGATTTGAAAACTGCTAGAAAAGGTATTTTGTTTGCAACTTTTTTGAAATTATTAATGCCTGTAATTGTTGTATTGCCGGGTATTGCAACTTATGTGTTATACCAAGAAGGTTATTTCCATAAGGAGATGATGTTAAACGGGGAACTGATGCCGGATAAAGCATATCCAGTATTATTGAATCTATTGCCCGTTGGTTTAAAAGGGTTGGCATTCGCAGCATTGACTGCAGCTATCGTGGCTTCTTTAGCGGGTAAAGCAAATAGCATTTCCACTATTTTTACATTGGATATTTATAAGAAAAAACTCAATACAAATGCTTCTGAAGTTCAATTGGTAAAAACCGGAAAAATTGCAGTATTGGTTGCCATGTTGATCGCTTGTCTTTTATCTCCATTTATGGGAATTGATAAAAAGGGTGGCTTTGAATTTATTCA